>CAYYIA010000220.1:0-3575 GCA_964471875.1 uncultured Acidimicrobiia bacterium | reverse complement strand
TCTTCTCCGGTACCCGGTACCCGGCACCCTTCCGGTATCGGTATCTGGTATCTGGTGACTGGCATCTGGCATCCGTTACCCTTCCCCCTCTGCGAGGGGGCTTCATGCGCCGGATCACCCATTGGATCGACAACTCGCCCTTCGACGGTCCCGTCGAGCGGTGGGGCGATGTCTTCGACCCGGCCACCGGGTTGGTGCAGGCACGGGTTGCGCTCGCCGGCGTCGAGCAGGTCGATCTCGCCGTGGCCTCGGCACTGCGCGCCTGGGAGTCGTGGAAGGAGGTGTCGCTGGCGCGGCGCACCACCATCCTCTTCCACTTTCGAGACCTCGTAGAGCGGCATCGCGACGACATCGCCCGGATCCTGGTGTCGGAGCACGGCAAGGTGTTCAGCGACGCCCAGGGCGAGGTGCAGCGCGGGCTCGAGGTGATCGAGTTCGCCTGCGGGATCCCGCAACTCATCAAGGGTGAGCACAACGAGAACGTCTCCACCGCGGTGGACACCTACTCGATCCGTCAGCCGATCGGGGTCGTTGCCGGCATCACGCCGTTCAACTTCCCGGCGATGGTGCCCATGTGGATGTACCCGCTGGCCATTGCCTGTGGCAACACGTTCGTGCTGAAGCCCTCCGAGAAGGATCCCAGCGCATCGGTGCTCTGCGCCGAACTGTTCCATCAGGCCGGGCTTCCCGACGGGGTGCTCAACGTGGTCCACGGGGACAAGGTGGCGGTGGATCGCATCCTGACGCACCCCGATATCGGGGCTGTCTCCTTCGTCGGTTCGACGCCGATCGCCCAGTACGTCTACGAGTTGGGCACCAAGTCCGGCAAGAGGGTGGCCGCCCTCGGCGGTGCCAAGAACCACATGATCGTGCTGCCCGATGCCGACATGGACCTCGCTGCCGACGCCGCGGTGTCGGCTGGCTTTGGATCTGCGGGGGAGCGATGCATGGCGATCTCCGTTCTCGTCACGGTCGGAGACGCCGCCGACCGATTGCTGCCCAAGGTGGTCGAGCGCATTCGCAAGATCAAGGTCGCGGCCGGGGACGAGGCCGGCGCCGAGATGGGTCCGCTCGTCACCGCTCAACATCGCGAAAAGGTGGTCGGCTACATCGACTCCGGGGTCGAGGAAGGGGCAGCCCTCGTCACCGATGGTCGGGATCTCGTCGGCAGGTCAGGCTTCTTCGTTGGCCCCACGTTGTTCGACCACGTGACGCCCGACATGGCGATCTATCGGGATGAGATCTTCGGGCCCGTGCTCTCCACGATTCGCGTCGATTCGTACGACGAGGCGATGAAACTGCTCCACGACAACCCCTGGGCGAACGGGGTGGCGATCTTCACCAACGACGGTGGCGCCGCCCGCAAGTTCCAGAACGAGGCGCAGGTGGGGATGATCGGGATCAACGTGCCGATCCCCGTGCCCATGGCGTATCACTCCTTTGGAGGCTGGAAGGCCTCGATCTTCGGCAGCGCTCGCATGTACGGCCTCGAAGGCGTGCAGTTCTACACCCGCGTCAAAGTGGTCACCTCGCGCTGGCCCGATCCCTCGCATCGCGGGGTGAATCTCGGGTTTCCGCAGATGAGATGAGCAGGGCGCCTTGGGGCGCCCTGCGTTACCCGTTACCCGTTGCCCGATCGGCTGGACTCCGTCGGCCCGCGGAATCGGGCAACGGGCAACGGGTAACGGGCAACGAGGCCCTTCGAGGACAACCCTATCCTTGCCCGGGAGGCCAGGCAGACTCTTCATGTGCTTCTCGGCCGAGGCTGATCTGATTGCCGGGGTGGTCGTGGGCGGTGCCGGGATCGATGCGCTTCGCCACGTCCAGCACTGCCGGGAAATCGCCATCGCCGCCCTTCCGGTGGTCTTCGGTGCCCATCAGCTCATCGAGACGCTGGTGTGGTGGGGGCTCGACGCCAACGTGCCGGCAACGCTCGGCGACGCCGCTACCTGGGTCTACCTCGTGATCGCGTTCCTGTTGCCCCTGGCGGTGCCGCTCGCCGTCGTCTCCATCGAGCCCGTTGCCCGTCGGCGCCGGTTCATGGCGCCATTCGCCGTGCTCGGTGCCGCGGTGTCGGTGGTGCTCCTCGTCGAGTTGTTCACCGGGCCGGCGACGGCGACCGAGGCCGGGCGGTATCTCGCCTACGACGTCGATCTCGACTTCGGAATACAGATCACGGTCCTGTATGTCCTGGCGACGTGCATCCCGCTCCTGCTCTCGTCGAACCGGCGCATCGTGGTATTCGGAGTGCTCAACCTGGCCGCGGTGACCACCCTCGGATGGCTGATGGCTGCAGGCGTCATCTCGCTGTGGTGTGCATGGGCGGCGGTGACGAGCGTGGTGATCGTGGTGCATATGAGGACCGATGCGAGAGGAGCCATCAGTCATCAGTCATCAGCCATGAAGCCATCAGCCGGGTCGGGCTGAAGACTGAAGACTGAGGACTGATTGGCGGCCAGCCGCGGGTGATGGGCTTTCGGACAACTGGCAACTGGGAACGGGCGACGCAATCGCCCTACAGAGCTTTCATCTCCGCGGCGAGCCTTGTGAGCGACGCCTTGGCATCGCCGAAGAGCATCGTGGTGTTCGGCATGTAGAAGAGCTCGTTCTCGATGCCGGCGAACCCGGGGTTCATGGAGCGCTTGAGCACGATCACCGACTTCGCCTTATAGGCGTCGATGATGGGCATGCCGTAGATCGGGCTGTCCGGATCGTTCACCGCGGCCGGGTTGACGACATCGTTGGCTCCGACGATGAGAGCCACGTCGGTCTCGGGGAACTGCGGGTTGATCTCGCCCATCTCGACGAGGCTGTCGTAGGGGATATTGGCCTCGGCGAGCAGGACGTTCATGTGCCCCGGCATGCGGCCCGCCACCGGGTGGATGGCATAGCGCACCTCTCCGCCGTTGCGCTCGATGAGGTCGGTGACTTCCTTCACCTGGTGCTGCGCCTGGGCCACCGCCATGCCGTAACCGGGCACGATCACCGCAAGGCGGGCGTAGGCGAGACGGAGGGCAGCATCCTCGACCGAGACCACCTGCACGGTCAGCCCGGCCGCGGTCTTGGCACCGGCAGTGACCTTCGATCCGAACGCCCCGAAGAGGATGTTGCCAAAGGAGCGATTCATCGCCCGCGACATGATGATCGAGAGGAGGAATCCGGAGGCGCCGTCGAGAGCGCCGGCGATGATGAGCACGGTGTTGTCGATGGCGAAACCCGTGGCCGAGGCCGCCAAGCCGGCGTAGGAGTTGAGCAACGAGATCACCACGGGCATGTCGGCTCCGCCGATGGGGAGCACGAGGAACAGGCCGATGGCGGCAGCAAGGCCGACGAGCAGGAAGAAGGCGAGCCGGGCGTCGGGATTGAAGATGACGAAGACGAGCAGCCCCAGGGTGGTGAGGAACAGAGCCCCGTTGATCAGGTTCTGTCCCTTGTAGGTGAGCGGGCGGCCGGGAATGAACTCCGCCAGTTTCCCGAAGGCGATGAACGATCCGGTGACGGTGAGGGCTCCGAACAGCACTTCGATGCCCAGCGCCGACATCTTGGCGGTTTCGATGACCTCGCCGTCGGCGAGG
>CAYYIA010000219.1:0-3591 GCA_964471875.1 uncultured Acidimicrobiia bacterium | reverse complement strand
CGAAGGCGTTGGTATGGAGCGATTGCGTGCCGCCGAGCACCGCTGCGAGCGCCTGGAGCGTGGTGCGCACGATGTTGTTCTCGGGCTGCTGGGCGGTGAGGGTGCTTCCAGCCGTCTGGGTGTGGAACCGCATCTTCCACGACTCGGGGTTCTTCGCCCCCAGTCGGTGGCGCATCTCCGTTGCCCAAATCCGTCGAGCGGCGCGGTACTTGGCGATCTCTTCGAAGAAGTTGCTGTGACCGTTCCAGAAGAAGGAGAGCCGCGGAGCGAACGCGTCGATGTCCAGCCCCGCTTCCACCGCGGCGTATGCGTAGGCGAGCCCGTTGCTCAGGGTGATCGCCACTTCCTCGGCGGCGCTGGAACCCGCTTCGCGCACGTGGTAGCCACTGATCGAGATCGTGTTCCAGGCCGGGAGGTGCGTGCCGCAGTAGGCGAACAGGTCGGTCACCAGACGCATCGAGGGGCGGGGCGGGTAGATATAGGTACCTCGCGCCGCGTACTCCTTGAGGATGTCGTTCTGCACGGTCCCCCGAATCGCCTCGGGGGGAATCCCCGTCTCCTCGGCCACGATCTCATAGAGCAGCAGCAGGATCGCCGCGGTGGCGTTGATCGTCATCGACGTCGACACCGAGGCCAGCGGCAGGCCCTCCAACAGGGTTCGCATGTCGTCGAGCGAATCGATGGCGACGCCGACCTTGCCCACCTCGCCCCGGGCCAGGGCGGCGTCGGAATCGAGACCCATCTGGGTGGGCAGGTCGAAGGCCACCGACAACCCGGTCTGGCCGGCGCCGAGCAGTTGGCGAAACCGCTCATTGGTGGCGGCGGCGGTGCCGAAACCGGCGTATTGACGCATCGTCCACAGCCGCCCGCGATACATGGTCGGATGCGGTCCCCGGGTGAAGGGGTACTGCCCCGGCTCCCCGAGCGCGACTTCAGGATCCCAGCCGTTGAGAGCGTCGGTCCCATAGACCGCGTCGATGTCGATGCCGCTCGTGGTGCGGCGGGTGTTGTCGGAGGTCATCGGTACACTCAGAGTGGTCGGCCGGATGCTACCCGGGGGAACCCGGCCGATCCCTCAGACGTCTTCTAGGACGCGGTATGGACATCTCCATCCACGAAGCGCAACAGCTCGAGCAGGCGGGACGACGCTTCACCGCGGCGGCGATTCTCGCCGCCATCGTCGTCATCGCCTCGTCGTGGCTCGGGTTGTTCGTGTTCCTCGGCGCCAACAGCGCCCACGGCACGCTCCAGGACCTGCGCGAAGCCTGGATTCCCGATGTGGAGTCGATGACGCTCGATCTGCCCAACCTGTCGCGCCTGTCGTCGGTCTATACCGCGGACGAGGTCCTCCTCGGTCAGCTCACCGAGCGCAACAGCCAGCCCACCCCGTTCGACGACATCCCCAATCTGGTGATCGGCGCCGTCCTCTCCGCCGAGGACGAGGACTTCATGGAGCACACCGGGGTCGACTACCAGGCGGTGGCACGAGCCCTGATCGAGGACCTGAGCGGGGGGCCCAAGCAGGGCGGGTCGACGATCACCCAGCAAGTGGTCAAGCAGAACTTTGTCGGCAGCGAGTCGACGCTGCGGCGCAAGGTCGCCGAGGCCACGATCGCCATCGAGCTCGAGCGACGCTTCACCAAGGAGCAGATCCTCGAGTACTACCTCAACTCGGTGTACTTCGGATCCAACGCCTATGGGATCACTGCGGCCGCACAGGAGTACTTCGGGAAGAGCCTCGACCAGCTCACCATTGCCGAGGCCGCCGCCTTGCCGGTGCCGATCCGCAACCCCTCCCTCTACGACCTGCGCAACGACAGCGAGATCCCACGGCGCGCCCGTGATGCCGTGATCGACAACATGGTTCAGGAGGGGTACATCACCCCTGCTGAGGGAGAAGCCGCCAAGGCAGGCCCCATCGAGACCGTCGTCCACGAAGAGTTCATCGACCTGGCCCCCCAGGTGCTCATCGCGGCGCGTGACACCATCCTCAACGACGCCCGCTACGGACTCGGCGCCACCTACCTCCAACGCAAGCGGGCTCTCTTCGGCTGCCCGGCCGACGACACCGAATGCGCCGGCGGCGGCGGGCTGCGGGTCTACACGACCGTGGACTTCGCCCTCCAGGAAGAAGCCCGGCGGATCCTCCAGGAGTGGTTCCCACCCGGCACCGGCCTGCCGACGGGTGCCATCGCCATGGTGGACAACCGCACCGGGGCGACACTGGTGATGGCCTCCGGCCTCGACTTCGGCACCGACATCGAGGCCGGACAGCGCCAGTACGACCTCGCCACCAAGGGCCGCCGCAATCCGGGTTCGGCGTTCAAGCCCTTCGGCCTGGTCGCAGCTCTCGAACAGGGCATCCCGCTCAACTCATATTGGGACTACTCGACCCCGCAGATCCTCGACTTCGGGGGCCTGGAACCCTGGGAATGCCACAACGCAGGCACCAACCAGCCCGGGATCCGCACGCTCGAGGAGGCGCTCTACCAGTCGACGAACACCGTGTTCTGCCAGGTGTCGATCGCGGTCGGACCAGAGAACATCGTGGACGTGGCCCACCGTATGGGGATCAGATCCCCGCTCGGGGCGGTGCCGGCGATCGTGCTCGGAGCACAAGCGGTGAGCCCCCTGGAGATGGCCTCGGCGTACTCGACCATCGCCAATTACGGACTTCGCACCGAGAACTATCTGATCGAGCGCATCGAGGACGCCGAAGGAAATGTGGTCTATCAACATCAAGTGGAATCGACCCAGGTGCTCGAACCGGCGTTGAGCGCGGCAACGCTTCGCACCATGGAGAAAGTGATCTCGGTGGGCACGGGCGGCCGTGCCTACATCGGCCGCCCGCAGTTCGGCAAGACCGGAACCCACGAGGCGTACCGCGACGCCTGGTACGTGGGCGGCATCCCTCAGGTCACGACGGCAGTGTGGGTGGGGTACCCCGATGCCCAGGTGGAGATGCGCAACCTCACGATCAAAGGCGAGTTCGTCGCCCGCATGTCGGGAGGCAGCATCCCGGCACCGATTTGGCGGGAATTCATGCAGATCGTCGTGAGGGACATGCCGGTGGAGGACTTCCCGGCGAATCCCTCCGGGTTCGAGACGTACTACGCCACCCCCCGAGTCGAGATGCCCGACGTGATCGGACTCGACTTCGACGACGCCGTCGAAGAGCTGCTCAAGGTCGGTCTCGACGCCGACATCAAGCTCGTCAACTCCGACGAGCCCGACGGAACCGTGGTCGCCAGCGACCCCGGACCGCGCGAGCGGGTGCGCCAGGGCACCGAGGTCGAGCTCGAGGTCTCCAACGGCCTCTCCCCCACCCTGGTGCTCCCCGACCTCGTCGGCCTCTCCCAGGCGCAGGCAAACCAGCAGCTCGCCCAGTTGCGCGACTCTTCGAACGTGGCCTTCACCTGGGTGTTCGACGAGGTCTCCACCAGCGTCCCCGGCGACGACGGTCGCGTGCAGGCGATGGTGCCGGGACCGGGATCGGTGATCGACGAGAACGTGCAGGTCGTGGTGACGGTGTGGCGGTACAACAGATATTCTCGGTGTCACCAGAAATCCAACAACACCCTCTATCGGTGG
>CAYYIA010000218.1:0-3611 GCA_964471875.1 uncultured Acidimicrobiia bacterium | reverse complement strand
GACACCTTTCGCCATCGTTGAGCGGCGACGATCGCGCCTACTCGCGGTTTCGCATCCAGGAGGAGCGCCGCCTCGCCTATACCGCGATGTGTCGGGCCAGCCGCCGTGTGGTGTGGACCGCGACCGTGGGCTCTCCGGATCACGCCGATGGCGCCCCGAGTCGATTCCTCTCCCTCGTGGCCGGGGTGTCGCTGGCCGAGGCGACGCGCCCGCCGGAAGAGCACGACACGCCGACCACTCCGCGCGATGCCGAGGCGTGGGTGCGGCGCCGCATCGGCGACGTCCGCCTTCCTGCGGTCGACCGCCTCGCCGCCCTCGGCGCCCTTGCGGCGGCCGACCCCTGGCAGCCGAGGGCGATCGCCGAGTTCGCCGGAGTGCTGCCCGCCGGTCCCGACACCGGGCTCCTCGGTTCCACCCCGCGCCTGTCCCCGAGCCAGGCGGAGGCGTATGCGACATGTCCGCGGCGATATGCCTTCGAGCGCCGGCTTCTCATCTCCGACGGAGGCTCGAAGTACGCCGAACTCGGCTCGCTCGTCCACCGGGTCCTCGAGATCGTCGAACGTCAGGCGGTGGAGTCGGGGCGCGACCACGCCGACATCGCCACAGCGGTGGCGGTGCTGCACGAAGAGTTCGACCCCGCCGTGTTCGACGGCTCGCCGTGGGCCGACTCGTGGCGCGATCGAGCGGAACGCATCCTCACCCACCTCTACACCTATTGGCCGGGCAAGGGTCCGGCCGTCGGATTCGAGACTGCGGTGACGTATGCGCTCGGAGGGATCGAGTGGCGGGGACGCGTGGACCGCGCCGAGCAGCGTGCCGACGGAGTGCACGTCGTCGACTACAAGACCGGCGCAAGCGCGGTGACCATCGACGAAGCCGCCGCCGCAGTCCAGCTCGGCTTCTACGCGCTCGCCACCGGCGACGGGACGGCGGGTGCCGAGTTCTGGTACCCCGGCAACGAGGCGGGCAAGCGCAAGAGCGTGACCGTTCGGCGCTTCGACATGACGGCGATGCCGACCGTGATAGCCGAGATGACCCGCGTGCAGCAGGGCATCCTCGCCGAGGAGTGGCCGGCAACACCCGGCGAGCACTGTGACCGCTGTCCGGTGCGCATCGTGTGCCCCGAGTGGCCCGAAGGCCGGGAGGCGTTCTCGTGACCCCCGAACACCCCGACTCGGGGCCATCAAGACCGTCCAGCGAAGCCGCGGGACGCCGCAACGACCGGTTCGTCTTCGTGCCGTCGCCGGAACAGCGAGCGGTGATCGAGCACCCCCTCGAACCGTTGCGCGTCACCGCAGGGGCGGGATCGGGCAAGACCGGGACCATGGCGCAACGGCTCGCCCACTTCGTGCTCGGAGGCGTGGTTGCCCCCGAGGAGGCACTGGGCATCACGTTCACGAACAAGGCAGCCGGAGAACTCGCCGACCGGTTGCGCCGCACGCTTCCGGACCACTCTGCCGAGGGCCGCGAGGTGGAAGTCACCACCTACCACGGCTTCGCCCACAGCCTGATTCGCGAGTTCGGACCCTTGGTCGGTGCCGCCCGTGAGGCCCGCATCGTCACCCCGGGCTACTCCCGGCAGTTGATCCGGGATGCCATCTCCTCGACCCATGGCCTCGGTCTCGACCTCACGCAGCCCGGCAAGGTGGTGGACCGGGTCGCCGGTCTGGCGTCGGCGCTCGGTGACCACCTCCGCATCGCCGCCGACATCCATGTCGACCCCACGGACCCGGTCGCCGCGGAGCGCAACGCCCTCGCCGCGGTGCTCGCCGCCTATGCGGAGCGCAAGCGTCGCTTCGGGGTGGTGGACTTTGCGGACCTGGTCACCCTCGCCCACCGCCTTGTGACCGAACATCCCGATCTCGCCGCGCGGATCCGAGACCGGTATCGCATCGTCTTGCTCGACGAGTACCAGGACACCAATCCCGGGCAGCGCGAACTCCTGCGTTCGATCTTCGGGGCCGGGTTCCCTGTGACGGCCGTTGGCGACACGGACCAGACCATCTACGAGTGGCGAGGGGCTTCCCCCTACAACTTCGCCTCGTTCACCGACCACTTCCGCCGCGCCGACGGGACACCAGCCGAGTCGAAGAACCTCTCGGTGAGTTGGCGCAACGACCAGGTGATCGTGGTGGCAGCCAACGCAGTGCGGTCGGAACTGCTGCGACCCGGGCCCCTCCCGGCCCTGCAAGCCCGCCCTGGGGCAGGCTCGGGGCGAATCACCAGTCATTGGGCTCACAGTGCGGCCGCCGAGGCCCACTGGCTTGCCGGCGAGGTGGAGGCGCTCCACGAGGCGGGCACGCCCTGGCGGGAGATCGCGGTGTTGTTTCGCAAGCACCGCCAGATGGCTGCGATTCGCGATGCTCTGGTGGATCGCGGGATCCCGGTGGAGGTCGCCTCCCTCGGCGGTCTGCTCGAAGTCCCCGAAGTGGTGGAACTGCACGCCTGGCTGCGGATTCTGGGGCGCCCCGACGACGCGGTGGCGCTGAGCAGAATCCTCACCGGTTCGCGCTACCGGCTCGGCCTTGGGGACCTCGCTCCCCTGGTCACGTGGGTGAGCGCCCGCCACGCGGTCGGCGATGACGACGAGAGCGGCATCGGGTGGGCGGTGCTCGAAGCGATCGATGACCTCGAGGGCGTGACCGGTCTTCGTGCCGAGGCGCGTCGGCGCCTCGAGGCGTTCCGAACGCTGTACCGCTCGCTGCTTGCCACCGCTCAGGGCGTAAGCCTCGTCGAGTTGTGTCGCGTCGTGCTCGATCGCATCGATGCCTGGCCCGAGGTGGATGCCCTCGAGGCGGCGCCCCGGCTTTCCACGCGTCTCAACCTCCACCGATTCCTCGATCTCGCCGACGAGTGGAGTCCGCTCGAGGGATCCCCATCGCTGGAGGCCTTTCTCGATCACCTCGACCTCCTCGCCGACGAAGCCTCGTCCGGTGAGCTGGACACGGCACGGGTGAGCGGAGAGGACGCAGTCCCGCTCCTGACGGTGCACCGCGCCAAGGGTCTTGAGTGGGATGCAGTGTTCCTCCCCGCCCTCGAGGAGAAGGTGTTCCCGTCCAGTGTCATCCAGTTCGAGGATCCGGTCACCGTGCCATCGGTGCTGCCCTACCGATTCCGACTCGACCGCGAGGTACTGCCGGAACTCCCTGACGACGACCATGCCCGCCGCGAGATCCTGCGCGCCGCCCACGACGATCAGGAGTGGAGGACCGCCTATGTCGCCGTGACGCGTGCCCGCCATGCCCTGTACGCCTCGGGAGCGTTCTGGACCGGCGGGGTCCGTCCGCGCCGACCCAGTCGCCTGTTCCACCTCCTCGACGATCTGGCGACGGCGGCTGCGGACCGCTGCGACGATCCGGGCGAGCCTCCCGCCCGATATGTCTCGGCACGCCAGATCGCCGCGCCCGACCCGGTGTTCCCCGATGGGTGGCGGGCGGGCATTGCCGCCACGGCGGCGAACCCGGACTACCCCCGGAGCCTCGCCACGGCCGCCGGCCTCGCCGAGCCGTACGATCGCGCCGTGGAGCAACTCCGCATCGCGCTCGCCGGGCTTCCCGCCCCGGCCGACGCCCCGACCGAGCCGCTCTCCTTCACCACCTCGGTCACGGGAC
>CAYYIA010000217.1:0-3631 GCA_964471875.1 uncultured Acidimicrobiia bacterium | reverse complement strand
GCGAGATCTAGGCCTTCTCGGCGAGCGCCTCGCCCAGCAATTCCTGGTGCGGCGCGGTGCCCGGCTGTTGGGTTCGAACCTGCGGTCGGGGCGGGGTGAGGTCGATCTCCTCGTCGCCCTCGACGGCTGGGTCGTCGCCGTCGAGGTGAAGTCCCGGATCGGCGAGGACCCACTCATCCAGTTCACCTCGGAGAAGGGGCGCCGGATGGGGGAGGCAGCAGCCGGGCTGCGTGTCCGACCGTCCCGCATCGACATCGTGACCGTGCAATTCGATCGTGCGGGTGTGACGATCCGGTGGGTGCCCGGGGCGGTGTGAGCCCAGCGGGTACCGGCCGGGAGGTGCGTCCTCAGCGTCCGTGGCGGCGGCGCATCTCCCGCTGCCAGCACGGCCGATGCCAGTGGCGCCGCAGATCGGGATGATGCTCGGGCACCACGACGACGTGTCCGTCGCCCACCTCGACGAAGCCGTCGCACCCGGGGCACAGATAGCGCTTGCGCGCCGCGTACGGCTGGACGGGGACGACGACCTCGTCGTCGAAGCTGCTCAACCGGAGAAGGCCGCCCACACGACCAGTGCTGCGGCCACCGCCAGGGTGACCACCACGAGCACGATGTCGGCGGCCGAACGCCGTCGCACTCGGAACGGATTGAAGCCCATGGCGTCATGGTACGAGTGGTGACGGCGATGCGGCGTGAACGCCGGCGGCCGGTTCTCCCGTGCGTGCCCCGGTAGTGTCTCGCCCATGTTCGACGTGCGCGACACCGGACCGATTCGACGTCTCACCATCAGCAACCCGGGCAGGCGCAACGCCGTTCCCACGGGCCAGTGGGGGCGCCTCTCCGAGCTGTTCGAGGAGTTCGAGGCATCGGATCAGCGAGTGCTGGTGCTGACCGGCGCCGATGGAGACTTCTGTTCCGGGGCGGACATGGGATCCGATTTCGTGCCCGGAGCCGTCATGGACGGCTACACCATGGTGGACAAGGTGAGTGCCGCGGCGCGGGCACTCCATCGCATCTCGAAGCCGACCGTGGCTGCCGTCGACGGTGTCGCCGCGGGGGCAGGTATGAATCTCGCGCTGGGGTGCGACCTCCTCGTCGCCTCGGACCGGGCGAGGTTCTCCGAGATCTTCGTGCGACGTGGCTTGACCCTCGACTTCGGAGGCACCTGGCTGTTGCCGCGTCGCATCGGCCTTGGTCGGGCCATGGACCTGGCGTTGACGGGGAGGGTCATCGACGTGGCCGAAGCGCAACGGCTGGGTATCGTCACCCGGGTGGTTCCCGCTGCCGAACTCGACGGGACCGTCTCCGCTCTTGCCGAGGAACTTGCCGCCGGGGCGCCACTTGCGCAGCGATTCATCAAGGCCGGCCTGAGCCGGGCGTTCGACATGTCGTTCGAGGAGGCCCTCTCCTACGAGCAGACCGCACAGGCGTTGCTGCTCTCGTCCGAGGACTTCTTCGAGGGGGCCGCGGCGTTCCTCCAGAAGCGCGATCCCGAATTCCGCGGACGCTGACGGGGGTCTAGGCGCGGGCAACGCCACCCCATAGGTTGGCGACATGTTTGCTGCGGTCACCTCGGCGGCGCTGGTTGGCGTCGAGCCGCGGCCAGTACGGGTCGAAGCCCACGTTTCGGGCGCCGGGAAGCAGGTGTTCGCCGTGGTGGGGCTCCCCGATGCCTCGGTGCGCGAAGCGCGCGAACGAGTGAAGTCGGCGATCGCGGCATCGGGACATCCCTTTCCGGCTCGTCATGTCACCGTGAATCTGGCACCGGCGGATCTCCCCAAGGCCGGGTCCGCGTACGACCTGCCCATCGCGCTCGGCGTCCTCGTGGCGGCCGGACGCATCCCGGCCGCGGCGTCGCGGGTGGTGGCCCTCGGGGAACTGGCGCTCGATGGCGCAGTGCGACCGGCACGAGGCGGGCTCGCCGCCGGCCTCGTGGCACGCGCCCGCGGTGAGCGATGTCTCGTGAGCGCGCACGGCTCCGGCGAGGCTGCGCTGTCGGGAGCCGATGTCCGCGGGGTCGCCACGCTCGCCGAAGCCGTGGCCGTGGCGACCGGTGACCACCCGGGTGCCGCGGTCGTGCCACCCGACGGCGTCGCCGCGCAGCCCTGGATCGATCTTGCCGCGATCCGGGGCCAGACCGTGGGAAGGAGGGCCCTCGAGGTCGCCGCAGCCGGAGGACACCACCTCCTGCTCATCGGCTCTCCCGGTGCGGGCAAGACGATGCTCGCCCGTGCCCTGCCCGGGGTGCTCCCCGATCTCGGATCCGTCGAGATCCTCGAGGTCGCCCAGGCGCACTCCGCCGGCGGGCGTCCGGTGCCCCTGGACGCCCGACCGCCGTTTCGCAGTCCCCACCACAGTGCCACCCCGGCGGCGATCCTCGGAGGCGGTTCCGGCGTGCCGGTGCCGGGCGAACTCACCCTCGCCGATCGCGGAGTGCTGTTTCTCGACGAACTGGCCGAGTTCCCCCGACACCTGCTCGACATGCTCCGTCAGCCCATCGAGGAGGGGCGTGTCCATGTCGCCCGCAAGGGCGTCTCGGTGGCATTCCCGTGCCGTACGCAGTTGGTGGCGGCCAGCAATCCGTGCCCGTGCGGATACCTCGGGGATGGGCGCACCGCGTGTCGCTGCAACCCTGCTGCCATCGAGCGCTACCGGGGACGGCTGTCGGGTCCGTTCCTCGATCGCTTCGACCTTCGTGTGGTGGTGTCCCGGTTGGACGGGATCGAACTCCTCGCCCCCGAGGGTGAGTCGTCGGTGGCGGTCCGGCGCCGGGTGGTGGAGGCGCGACGCCTCCAGACCGAGCGGGGCCTGCTCAATCGCGACCTCGGTCGCGGTCGCCTCGACGCCATGGCTTGGGACGATGAGGCTCGGTCGCTGCTGGCCGCCGCCGTGGATCGGTGGGGACTCACCGGACGCGGATGGGATCGGGTGCGGCGCGTGGCGCGCACCATCGCCGATCTCGGTGGCAGCGAGCCGGTGAGTGGCGACCATGTCGCCGAGGCGCTGTCGTTGCGGGCTCCGGTGTGAGCGACGCCCGCCTCGCGGTGGCGTTCCTCGGGTTGCATCCGGATCGGCGGCGGGAGCTCGTCGCCCGTCATGGCGGTGCCTCCGGGCTGATGCGCGCGGTGCGGCGCGGCCGCATCGAGGGCGTCGAGCCGGCGGCGGCAGGCACTCCGGCCGCGAGGCAGGCCGCGCTGCGAGAGGCCCGGACGCGCGTGCTCTACCTCGGGGAGCCCGAGTACCCCGAGCTCCTTGCCGGCATCGCGGATCCGCCGGACGTGTTGTTCGTGCGCGGTTCGGTGCCTTCGACGCCGATGGTGGCTGTGGTGGGTACCCGGCGCTGTACCGCCTACGGCCGGGGCCTGGCGCGTTCGTTTGGTCGCGCCGTGGCAGAGGCGGGCTGGGGCCTGTGTTCCGGGCTGGCGCGGGGCATCGATGGCGAGGCGCATCGCGGCTCGATCGAAGGGGGAGGGGCCGGCGTCGGGGTGCTGGGGTGCGGGTCGGATGTGAGCTATCCGCGCGAGCACTCAGGACTCATCGCCGAGGTCGAGCGCCTCGGGGCAGTCGTCACCGAGTATCCGCCGGGCACGCCGCCGCATGGCTGGCGCTTTCCTCCTCGCAACCGGATCAT
>CAYYIA010000216.1:0-3646 GCA_964471875.1 uncultured Acidimicrobiia bacterium | reverse complement strand
GGCGGCCCCTCCGGATGCTTCTCGCACGCCGGCGGCTGCTCGATGGTGTAGGCCAGCGTCACGATCATCCATCGGTCGCCGCGCCTGACCAGCGTGAAGGTGTCCACGCCGCAGTGCGACCACTTCCCGTCGATGTAGAAGTCGTATGGATACCACACGGTGGCGATCCCGGCCTGGAGCTGCACCGTGGGATTCCACCCGCGCTCGGTCAGCCGCGGTCCGGTTCCCGACCGATCGCGCCAGGTGGCACGAGTGGAGACCGTCGCCTGCGGCACGCCGGCCCGCACCGACGTCACGACCACCGTCGCCTCGTCGACCATCAGGTCGGTGAGGGCGATGAAGTCGCTGCGCGAGATGGCGGCCAGCGCCGAGTCGGCGACGGCAATCACGGCGACGTGATCGGCGGATTGGGCGGGGAGGGACGCACGGCCAAGGATCGTTGTCACGGTCACCAAGTACACGGCGCGCATGGTCGAGTCTCCGAATGGATGTCACCCCGAGCGAAGCGAGGGGAAGTGTATCGACGCGGGACCGATGCTTCCCCTCGCTTCGCTCGGGGTGACACCTGCGTGCGAGCCACGACCCCTGAGTATGCCCCGCCCCGGTGGACACGAGGCAAGATCGTGATATATTATATCACTATGGATATATCCCGACTCGTGGCCACCGCCCGTCGACAGGCCGGCCTCACCCAGCAGCAACTCGCCGAGCGGGCCGGAACCTCCCAGCCGGCGGTCGCCCGCCTCGAGGCGGGGGCGGGGAGTCCCTCGCTGGCCACCGTCGAGCGCCTCGTTGGCGCCGCCGGCTTCGACCTTCGGCTCGAACTCCTGCCGAGGTCGGCCCGCCGCGATCCCGTCGTCGAGGCGTACAAGCGCGACGTCGATCGCACCCTGCTCCGGGCGAACCTCAAGAAGACGGTCGACCGTCGGTTGCGCGACATGGAGGCGTTCCGGAAGGACGCCGAAGCCTTGCGTGTGGCCGCCCGGCAGATGAAGCGTCGGCCGTGAGCGACCTCGCGCGGCTCCTCCGCACGCTCGCCCAGGCACACGTCGAGTTCATTCTCGTCGGCGGCGTGGCCGCGAATGCGCACGGGTCGTCCCGCGTGACCACCGACGTCGACGTGGTGTATGCCCGGAGCGCAGCGAACCTGGGCCGGCTGGCCAAGGCGCTGGCCCCGCTCAAGCCGTACCTGCGCGACGCACTACCGGGGCTGCCGTTCGAATGGTCAGCGGCGACACTCCGCGCGGGACTCAATTTCACGCTCAACACCACGGCCGGTCCGATCGACCTGTTCGGCGAGATCGTCGGCGGTGGAGGCTACGACGAGCTTCTCCCGCACAGTGCGGTGGTGCGCGCATTCGATTGCGACTTTCGTCTGCTCGACCTGCCGTGGCTCATCACGGTGAAGCGCGCGGCGGGTCGCCCGAAGGACCTCGAAGTGATCGCGGAGCTCGAAGCGATACAGGAAGAGATCAGGGATCAGTGACCGCGGTCAGGAGGGACCACCCCTTGATCTCCGATCACTGCTCTCAGAATCACCCCCCCGCCTCCGCCACTGCCCGCTTCATCTGCTCCACCCAGTTCGGGATCACTCGCAGGTAGCTCGGGTCGGACTGCTCGGGACTCTCCACGAAGAGGATCCCGCCGGCGTGGTCGGGCCGATTCGACCACCCGGAAGTGTCGGAGAACCGCGGATCGCGCCCCCAGACCGTTGCGGCACCCAGCGGCTCGCCGGTCGACGGGTTCACCCGGACCAGGTACCAGATCGCTCCCAGCCGGTAGAGCAACTCCGCATCCGAGAGCCAGATCGGCTCGACGCCCAGGGTGGCGACTTGCCACCGCCGCCCCGCTGCGGGGAAGGTGGTGACGATGATGCGGCTCTCCTGGTTCTCCTGGTACGTGATCAATCGCCCGCTCGGTGAGACACTCGGGAAGACCGCATCGGTGAGCAGTGTGTCGAAGCGCGGTGCATCCATCCGGGGATCGAAGCGCACCACGAGGCCTGCGGCCGCATTGGCTGCGATCCCGACGGAATCGAAGGGGTAGCCGAGCGGATCGAGGTAATCGGCGCCGGGTCCCCACCGGAAGAGCGTGTCGACGACCTGACCGGAGCCGGGCGAACCGCGCAACAGCGCCCACGTCGAATCGTGTCGGGCGGCGACGAGCAGCCTGTCGCCGGCGGGACTCCACATCGCGTGCCGGATCGTCTCGGAGCGGAGCCAGGTGGATCGCTGGCCGTTCTGCAGGTCGTGGATCCGGAGCTCGAATCCTTCGGCGCCCGGCGTGACCGCCGCGAGCCAGCGTCCGTCGCGACTCAGGTCGTACCGCTGATAGTCGGCCGGACCGATCGGCAGAGGCTCGATCGCCTGTCCCGGCCGATACCGCACGAGTCGACCGATCGATGCATCGAGCCCCGGGGCGTACACCAGCGTCCCGTTGGCGGCAATGTCGTACTGCCCCTCGCCCAGCGCCTCGCGCCGTACCCCACTGAGCACGCGGGTCGGGCGTCCCGCGAGGTGACGCTCGGCGTCGTACGTGGCCGCCACCAGGTTGCCATCGGTGGCCATCCAGACGAGATGGTTACCGTCGACGATCCGGAAGGCGCTCCCGCTGACCGCCGCCCCCGGGGAGCCGTCGTCATTGGCCATGCGGATCGTGGCGACGGACGGCGTTGCCGGATCCACGACCTGCGCGTTGCCGGCAAAGGCACAGAGCGCTTCCCGCGTGTCGGCGACCCAGCTGCCGAACGAGCATCGCGCGATCGGGGTCGAACGCACGGTGCCGGCCGCCGGATCGACGCGATTGAATCGATAGCCATCCTGGTCCACCGTGACGACCTCGTCGGCCGCAGCCCAATCGACCATCGTGCCGCCGATGGCCATCATCAGCAATCGTGGCTCGCCGCCATCAACCGGCACGGCCATCATCCGGTCGCCGTTGAAGTAGCTCACCTGAGTACCGTCCGGCGAGATCCGCGGACCGGTGGCTCCCGCCGTCCCCGGGATCTCGCGCACCTGGTCGGTGCTGAGGCTCCGGTACCAGAGCGATGTCGAGTCACCCTGGGTCGACGCATACACCACGAACTCGCCGGTCGGCGACACCGAAAGGTTGCGCACCAGGGCACCGTAGGCATCGCGGGAGAGTGACCCCACGAAGCTCATCCGCGCGCTGTCGGGGAGGCCGACGTCGTACACCGACGGCCCCGGCGAGCTTGGGGTACGGACGAGCGCCCAGGCGGCGATCGCGGCGAATGCGAGCGCCAGCGCACCGAGCACTGCGCTCAGGCCACGGAATCGAGCCGGCGCGACGGTGGACCCGGTGCGGCGCGTCGTCGTCCGGATGCCGGTCGTGTGTCCCGAGAGGGCGGCCGCAAACTCCGCCGCGCTCGCGAAGCGATCGACGGGCAGCTTCGCCAGCGCCGTGAGCACGGCATCCTCCACCTCATCGGGCACCGTGTCGCGCGTGGCCGATGGCGCCGTCGGCTTCTCAGTCATCACCTTGGCGACGATCGCCTGGGCACTCGGCCCGGAGAACGGCGGCTCGCCGGTGAGGCACTCGTAGAGCACGCAGCCGAGCGCGTAGACGTCGGTGCGCGCGTCGAGGTCGCGCTCGCCCATCGCCTGCTCGGGGCTCATGTAGTGCGGCG
>CAYYIA010000215.1:0-3670 GCA_964471875.1 uncultured Acidimicrobiia bacterium | reverse complement strand
CCGGATAGGTGGCGAAACCGATGATGTCGGCATCGGGGAACCGATCGATCAGCTCCCACGCCGCCTGACCGGGATCGTTGGTGCCTCCGAAGATCCCACCCTGCATGCCGGAGAAGCGCTCCAACTGGAACGTGGTGAATACGAGGGTCTCCGGCGATGCCGTGTGGACCGCCTCGGCAACCGCGGCGAACAACTCGACGAAACGATCGAACTCATCGGGATGGGTGCGCCATTGGGTGTCGATCTCGACCCCGAGTCCAAGGAACTGCGGCTCATGCCGCTCGGCAAAGCCCTGGGCAGCGGCGACATACCGATCGAAGGTGGCATCGTCGATGGGCCGGATCAGCTCGCCGGTGTCGACATCGAAGACCCCGCCGACACTCAAGGGCACATACCCGAATTGGGCCGCAAGACCCTGCACCACCGTGACCGCCGCTCCGGGCGCCTCCTCCCACTCCAGGATGTCGGCGACACGCTCGACGATGTCGCCATTGGCCGCGGCCATCTCGAAGAACCCGGTGAACTCCTCCGCCTCGTAGCTCTGCGGCGACAAGGAGAACCCGCGCAACGGAGCGTCCAGCTCAGGATTGCTCGACGAAGTGGTCGCCTCCGCCTCGGTGGTGGTGGTTGCCATCGCGGTGGTGATCGTGGCGCCCGAAGTCGTGGAGGATGAGGTGGAGTCACCGCACGCAGCGAGAAGCACGATCACAAGGACCGATATCCATGTTGATCGCGCAGAAGGGATGCTCATTGCGTTCTTGTCTGGCACCTGGTACCTGGCACCCGGCACCCGGCACCCGGCACCCGATCCATCGCATCCGCCCGCCCTCACCGAAGAAGTTCCCGCGCCTTGCGAAAGTGCGCCAGACCCTCGATCCGGCGAATGAACTCGGGCGAGGCCCGGAATCGGGGTGCGATCTCGTGGTACTCCAGGCCGGCCGATCGCAGCGCCATCACCCGGCGTTCCAATGCCCGTCCCTTGCGACGTGAAGCCGGACCGGAACGCGGAATGCCGGTCCAGGCGATCACCCGCTCCATGTGGGGAACGCTGCGACGAAAGGCGATGGCGATGTCATCGATGGAGGTGCCGGCGGCATGCAGGGCGAGCACCCGGCGCTCGAGGGGGCGAAGGTGTTCCATGCATCAACCGTAGTCGGCATACGCGCGGTATGCCTGGCCGCTGGTGGTTCAGCCGTCTCCGTCCACCGCAACCACCGCACGACGCAGTCGATCCTGGAACCACCCCACCGCGGCCTCGTGGCGAGGACTGAGCGGTCCGGACCGGTAGGTCCCGGCATCGAGGTTGCGCTGCACCGCCTCGCAGATCGCCTGGTCCTGATCGAGGGTCACCTCCGACACCTTCAGCGTGTCGGCATTCGCTGGATCGTCGGGATCGGCAAAGAAGTAGTCGTAGACGACGAGGGTGCGATCCGGCCCATCGGGGAAGATCCGCTCGATGTTCATCCCGGTTCGATAGACGTTCAACGCGGTGTTGGGGAACCGGTAGAGCCACCTGCCGGCATTGGCCGAACCGTCGCGCGCCGGGGCGGTGTGCAGGCAGTAGTCGTCCTCGGGATACACGAGCACCTGGTACCTGCTCACATCGATCTCGCGGTTCAGCTCCGGATGCAGCAGCGGGATGTGATAGCCCTCGAGATAGTTGTCGGCATACGTCTTCCAGTTGCAGGCGAGCGTGCGCACCACCTGATGGGTGTAGGCGAACTGCTCCATGGGGAACTCGCGGCACTGGGCGTCGAAGCTCCCCAGCGCTGCCGCGAGCGGTGACGCCGTAGGGTCCAGGTTGATCCACACCAGGTTGCGCCACGCCTCGACCCGCACCGGGGTGAGACCGTGGGTCTCTGCATCCACGCCTCCCTCGGCATCACCGAAGTCACGGGCGCTCCGCAGCGCCCCCTGCCAGTCGTACACCCACCCGTGATAGCGACACACCAGGTTGCCGCACGATCCGTGTCCTTCCCACAGGATCGGCCCTGCCCGGTGGGCGCAGACGTTGTGGAATCCGGCGAGCGACCCGTCGGGCCGCACCACGACGAAGACCGGCCACCCGGCCACCTCGGCGGCCACGTACTGGCCGGGACGGTCGAGCCGGGCCACCGGCGCAAACACCAGCCACTCCTTGGCCCACACCGCCAGGCGCTCCCGCTGATGTACGGCGCGATTGCCGTACCAGGACGCGGAAAGGGTGCGGGGGGAAGGCATGAGGGGGATGGTACGGGAGGTAGGCACTAGGTACCAGGCACTAGGCACTAGCCAGACACCCCACTCGCGGCAGCGACTCTTGCTAGTGCCTAGAACCTAGGGCCTAGAACCTACTTCTTCCGCGCCAGCCTTCGGTCGCTCTCGCTCAGATGCCTCTTGCGCAGGCGGATCGACTTCGGGGTGACCTCGACCAGCTCGTCACCGGCGATCCACTCGATCCCGGTCTCGAGGGTCACCCGCCGCGGCGGGGCGAGACGGACCTGTTCGTCGTGGGCGTGGGTGCGAATGTTGGTGAGTTCCTTCGCCCGCGTGGGATTGACCACCATCTCGTCGGGACGGGACGACTCACCGATGATCATGCCTTCGTAGACGTCTTCGCCGATCCCGATGAACAGCTCCCCGCGCAGCTGGAGGTTGTCGAGGGCGAAGCCGGTCGATGTGCCGGCACGGTCGGCGATCATCGCTCCCCCGATGCGGCCGGGGATGTCCCCCGCCCACGGCTGCCAGCCGTCGTGATGCTGGTGGACGAGGGCGGTGCCCCGGGTGGCGGTCATCAGCATCGAGCGCAACCCGATGAGTCCCCGAGCGGGCGCCACCACGGTCACGATGGTGCGGCCCGAGTCGCCCGGGCGGAGATCGGTGACCATTCCCCGCCGGGGAGCCACCGCTTGGGTGACGGTACCGACATGTTCTGAAGGCACGTCGATCACTGCGCGCTCCACCGGTTCATGGGGCTTGCCGTCGATGTCGCGGATGATCACCTCGGGGCGGCTCACCTGGAGCTCGAACCCTTCGCGGCGCATCGCCTCGATGAGCACCGCAAGCTGCAACTCGCCTCGCCCCGCCACCTCGATGACGTCCGGCGACGTGGTCGGGCCGATCCGGATGGAGACATTGCCCCGCACCTCGCGGTCGAGGCGATCCTTGATCTGGCGCGAGGTGAGCAGCGTGCCCTCGCGCCCGGAGAGCGGAGACGTGTTGACCCCGAAGGTCATCCGCAGCACCGGTTCGTCGACGTGGAGCCGGGGCAGCGGCACCGGATCGTCGACATCGGCGAGGGTGTCGCCGATCTCCACTTCCGGGAATCCGGCGACGACGAACAGGTCGCCGGCGACGCGGTCGGCGACATCGACCCGCGCCAACCCGGCGAACCCGAGCAACTGGGTCAAACGGCGCCGGATCGGAGGCTCGTCCTCCTCGGCGTGGCACAAGGCGACCCGCTCACCGGTGCGCAATGTCCCCTGCACCACCCGGCCGATGGCGAGGCGGCCCAGGTAGTCGGAGGCGTCGAGGTTGGTGACGATCGCCTGAAGGGGAGCCGCCGGATCGCCCACCGGAGCCGGAATCGCCGAGACGACGGTGTCGAGAAGCGCTGCCAGATCGGCATCGGCTGCGGGGATCCCGACGCCGGCCACCGCCCTGCCTTCGCGGGCGATGGTGGAGACGATGG
>CAYYIA010000214.1:0-3675 GCA_964471875.1 uncultured Acidimicrobiia bacterium | reverse complement strand
CATCGGGAGGTTGTGGAACGCCTTGTCGCGCAGGATGCCGGCGTTGTTGATCAGGATGTCGATGCGACCAAAGGCTTCGATCGCCTTGTCGATCATGGCGGACGCCTGGTCCCGATCCGACACCGATCCGTAGTCGGCGACGGCCGCGCCACCTGTCGCGGTGATCTCGGTGACGACCTCGTCGGCCGGACGATGCTCACCGGCGGTGCCATCGGTCGCCACCCCCGGGTCGTTGACCACGACCGCCGCCCCACGAGCGGCGAGCAGCTTGGCATGGCTGGCGCCGAGCCCCCGGCCGGCGCCGGTGATGACCGCAACACGATCCTGGAAGTCGATCATGACGAGGGTCCTTCCGTGAGGGTTGGGTAAGGGTAGGCAAGAAGTCGCCAGTCTCCAGTCGCCAGTCACCGGCAAGATCTCAGATGTCGGGTCTCAGGCTTCTTGCTGGTGACTGGTGACTGGTGACATCTCCGGCGACGGGCGACGGCTTACCCCACGGCTTGGGCTAGCGCCTTCGCCAGGTCGCCTTTCGTGCCGACCGCGATGTCGCCCAACCCCAACCAGCGCGCCATCTCGGCCAACTCGATCGCCAACTCACGGGCCACCCGTTTGGCGTCTTGTCCGGTCTCGAGAAACGCGCCGGGCACCCGCAACACTCCTGCCTTGCGGTCGGCCTTGAGGTCGACCCTCGCCGCCAACTGGTCGCCGAGGAGGAAGGGGAACACGTAGTAGCCGTAGACCCGCTTGGGGGCGGGGGTGTAGATCTCGATGCGGTAGTGGAAGTCGTAGAGGCGCTCGGTGTGTTCGCGGAACCACACGATGGGATCGAAGGGGTTGAGCAGCGCCCGGGCCTCGACGGCACGGGGAAACCTCGCGTGCGGATGCATGAAGAGGGGTTCGTTCCAGCCGGACACCTCCACCGGAACGAGGGCACCCTCACGTGCCAGGGCATCGACCGCGGCCCTCGCCGGAATGATCGGTAGCCGGAAGTAGTCGGCGAGACCCTTGGCACTCCCTACCGCCATCCGCTCGGCGGCGCGCTGCAGCAGGATGCGGTGTACTTCGTCTTCGGAGACCGCCGGCGCCTCGCGGTGGACCCCGGGAATCACCCGTTCGGCGAGGTCGTAGTGGCGCTCGAAGTTGCGCCGGTCGGACACGGCCACCTGACCGCTCTCGAAGAGCCACTCGAGGACGTACTTGCCGTCCGCCCAGCCCCACCACGGGCCGCGTCGCTCCCCTGGTTCGTCGAGCTCCGATGGGGTGAGAGGACCGCGCTCGGCCACCTGGCGCAGGATCGAGTCGACGTAACCCGGAGACCGCTCGTTGAGCTCGTGGATCCGCTGCCATGGGTGCTGCCGATGGTGTTCCATGCGGTGCTTCCACAGCGGGTAGTCCGCCACCGGGACGAACGAAGCCATGTGGGTCCAGTACTCGAAGATCTCCCTCTGGCGCAGGGACCGCCAGAGCAGGTCGGGGTCGTACGGTCCAAGCCGCGAGAAGAGTGTCAGCTGGTGGGCGCGCTCGACGACGTTCACCGAGTCGATCTGGAGGACGGCCATCGTCTGCATCGCCTTGCGCAGGTGGCGGATGTCGGGAGGCGACGCAGGACGGGGCGCCGCCAGCCCCTGGGCGGCGACATGCGCCCTTCGCACCTGTTCGAGGGTGAGGCGTCTCACTCGCCGGTGAACTGCGGCGGTCGCTTCTCGAAGAACGCCGCCACCGCCTCGGCGAAGTCCTTAGTGCGGAACATGGGGAGCAGCTGCAGCAGGGCACGGTGGACGTGGTCGGGGTAGCCATCGGTGCGCCCGGCCCGCATCAGCCGCTTGGCGGCCTGCACCGCCTGCGGGGGCATCGCCGCGATCTGGTTGGCCAGTTCGGCGGCGCGCCGCTTCGTGGCGGCGGAGTCGTCGGCGACCTCGGACACCACCCCGGCGGCCAGGGCCTGTTCCCCGGTCATGTCCTCGCCGAGAAAGTAGAACCGCGCCGCTTGCTCCCATCCCACCAGCCGGGGCAACAGCCAGGTGTCGCCGCTCTCAGGCAGCAGGTTGCGCTTCGTGGCGGGGACGAGGCGGGCGCCGCGAGCCATCACCCGGATGTCGGCGTTGATCGCCATCCCCACGGCGTATCCGGCGGCTGCGCCGTTGATCGCGGCGACGACCGGAACGTCGATCTGCTGGAGGATGATCGCCGGCGAGCGCTCCGCCTCGAAGGTGAAGGCGATCGAATCGAGACGATCGGACTGGGCGGCGGCTTCGACGAGGTCGAGCCCCGACGAGAAGGCGTCACCCGCTCCGGTGAGCACGATGCACCGCACCTGCGGATCTGCCGCGGCCAGGCGCAGGGTGTCGCCGAGCACGTCGAACATCTCCACGGTAAAGGCGTTCTTCCGCTCCGGGCGGTTCATGGTGATCGTGGCGACGCGATCGGCGGTATCGAGGACGATGTCGGGCAACGCGATCTCCCGGTCGGGCGGGTCGGTAGCCTACCGCCATGGTTCGGGTGATCCTGGCGCCGGCGCGAACCCTCTTCGCCATCGTCTGTCTGGTCCTGGCCACGCTGCTCCTGGGAATGTACGTGATCGCCCTCGTGCGGCTGTCGCCACGCAGCCGTCATGTCACCGGGGTGATGCGGCTGTGGGCGCGCATCTTCCTCTTCGGAACCGGAACCCGGGTCTCCGTCGAAGGGTTGGAGCGCGTCGAGCCCGGTGCTTCGTACGTGTTCTGCGGAAACCACATCTCCAACATCGACATCCCGGTGATGATCGGCCGACTGCCGGTGTCGGTGCGATTCCTGGCGAAGAAGGAGCTGTTCGGAGTCCCGGTGCTGGGACACGCCATGCGCTCGATCCACATGGTGGAGACCGATCGCACCGCCGGACCGATGGCGCACCGCGAGATCAACGATCAGGTCGCCCGGGTCGTCGCCGAAGGGCTGTCGCTCGTCATCTACCCCGAGGGCACCCGGTCCCGCAATGCCGAGATGATGCCGTTCAAGAAGGGGGCGTTCCGCATCGCCATCGACAACGCCATGCCGATGGTGCCGGTCACCATCACCGGGAGCGAGAAGGTCTGGAAGCCGGGCTCCAAGCTCATCATGGGCGGCCGGGTGCGCCTGGGGATCCACGACCCCATTCCCACCGCAGGCCTCACCCAGGCCGACATCGGGGATCTGCGCGACCGGGTGCGTGCGGTGGTGGAGCAGAAGTACGAGGAGATTCGGGTCAGATAGGCACCAGTATTCAGTCGTCAGTCTTCAGCCCGATGCGTTCTGGCTGAAGACTGATGACTGACGGCTGAGGACTCCTCCTCAGCTCGCCCTCCCCACCACCACATTGTCCACAGCCATCGCCACGGTGCCGTCCTCGAGATCGACGGGCCGGTGGACGACCTCGGCGCGGAGGATCTCGACCCGGTCGCCGATCACTTCGACCACCTCGTCGGCGGTGTACAGGACGTCGGGGCTCTGCGGACCACCCACCCCGTCGGTGAGGTTCGAGGAGTCGTGGCCGATGATTGCCAGCGTGCCACCCGGCGCCAGCGCATCTACGGCGGTGCACCATGCCGCCTGCCGCTCCCGGGGCGGGATCTGCAGGTACACCACTGCCACCAGGTCGCGCAGTTCCACCGGTCGCCAATCGAGCAGGTCGGCCTCCTCGAAGTCGACGTCGACCACGCT
>CAYYIA010000213.1:0-3680 GCA_964471875.1 uncultured Acidimicrobiia bacterium | reverse complement strand
ATTGCCATCTACCATGGGCACCCGTCAGGGCCACTGCTCCCCCGGACGCACCGGGAACTGCTGGAGCAGATGGTGGCACCCACGAACCAGCGATCAGCGGTTGCCCGGCGGCACCACGAAGACGGTGTATGACCCGGGCTGCACCGGGAACGAGGCATGCCCGTACGCATCGGTGATGGCGAAGGTCACCGATCCCACCGCCCCCCTGACGGTGACGAAGGCCCCTTCAATCGGAACGACGTCGGAGTTGCCATCGAAGCGCGCCACGGAACCGACCACCTCGATGTGCAGCCCTGCCTCGCCGTCGGCAACGATCGGGACGACGTCGAACGGCATCGTGGTCGTCGTCACCGAGACCGGGCGGGTGCCGTTCATGTCGATGATCGGCGGCACCGGTTCGGGCATCACGAGCCCGGCCACACCGAGCGACACCTCCAGTGCGGCAAAGGCGGCGAGGCGCCGAACATCGCGACCGGCTGTGGCCGCCACCTTGGCGAGCCAGCGCCACAATCCCGCGGCGAGAAACGGAGCCGCGGGGAACACCGGGGCCACGGCCCAGGGCTCATCTACGCCCGCGGCGATGAGCATGATCGCCACCGCGGCCGCCGGGGTCCACGCCACGGCCTCCCAGAACAGCGTGTTGCGAGTTCGTTCCGGGCGCACCCGCGCCGGCCTCGCCGAACCGAACCGCTCCGCCTTGCGGGGACGGGCGTAGGCGACGCTGATCGAACCGGCCGTGCTCGGCTGGGTGAGCGGCGAGTGGAAGCGCAGCCGGGTGCTGCCGAACAGGAACAGCGGAAACACCGGGAACAGGATCACGTGCCAGGAGCCACCGATGCCGCTCCACGCCACTGCGGCAGCCACCGCCGAACAGGCCACCACCGGGGGGAGGTAGGGGCTGAGCCGGGTCTTCGACCGCGCCGCGCGCCACGCCACCAGGGTGGTGATGGTCCACAACCAGTTCCACGGTTCGATCGGCATGGCCCCGGGTTCCCGTCTCGCGAGACCCAACGGTAGAGGGTTGCGGCGGCGACGTATGGGACGAACCGCCCGGTTCGGCCCGCGAAATCAATCTTCGGCCATACCCCTTGAGGTGGCGCGTCCCGCTTGATAGGTAATCGGCACCGTCACCCGCCGCCCGGCGTGGTCTTCCCCCGACGGAGACGAAAGGGGACATGTGGAGGCCAGCGGGCACCCGGATCTCGTCCACATCGGGCGGATCCTGCGCGATCGGATGGACCGCACGCTCGAGGCGGAGATGGAGGCCGCCCGAGCCGCCGCCCGTCGCACCCGCACCCTTCGTGACCTTCTCCTCGCCGCCGAAGACGCCTCGTCACGGGTGTACCTGACGGCCTCCGACGGATCCCTGCACAGCGGGGTGGTGAGCGCGGTTGGGGCGGATCACGTCGAGATCACTGCCGCCGGGGCACCTCATGTGGTCGCCATTGGCCATGTTGTCGCTGTCGAGGTTCGCCCATGAAGCGATTCGATCTCGACGTCCGTCTTGTGGTCGCCGCGGTTCTTGCTCTCGTGGCCGGAGCAGTCGTACACGCCCTCACCAGACCCGCCCCACAGATCGAAGTGTTGTTTGCCGAGGCCGCGCTCGCTCCGGGGGTGCGGCTCGCCGATCTTCCCATCGTCACGCGGCACGTAAGCCCGATGCCGGGGCTCGTCCCTGCGGAGCGAGCGACCGAACTCGCCGAGCACTCGCTCAGCCAAGGACTCGCCGCCGGCGATCCCTTGCTCACCTCGCTCCTCGTGGCCCCTCCAACGAGTCGACCCGACGTGCTTGCCCTCAGCCTCGACCCGGCACACGCTGTTCAAGGCGACCTCGTCGCAGGCGACCGAATCGACATCTACGTGTCGCGAGCGGGTGCCACCGAACTCCTCGCTTCCGATGTCGTGGTCATCGCAGCTGCCACTGGGGCGGGCGGCCTCGGCGGAAGCGATACCGAGCTCTTGCTCGCAGTCGACGCTGCGCTCGCGCACGACCTGGTGGAGGCGGTACGCACCGCGGAGCTCGATGTGGTGAGACGCTCTCGATGACGCTCAGAGTCGCCACAGTGCTTTCCGCTCGCGAGTGGGAGTCGCGGCTCGTGACCGCGGCGCGAGCTTCGGCCTCGGTGCGGCTGGTGCTGCGAGCCTTCCTTCCCGACGAAGTGATCGATCGATGTGGCGAGCTCGATGTGGTCATCGTCGGTTCGGAGACGCCCTGGGCCTCGACGGCGCGGTTGAGCGGCTGGATGCGGGCCGGGATCCGGGTCGTCGGCATCCATCCTGCCGGTGACAGGCCAGCCGCCGAGCGGCTCACTGCGACCGGGATCGACCTGGTCCTCGCTGACGACCTTCCGGCGGAGACGATCCTCCGCGAGATCCGGCTGTTGGAACCTGCAGCTGATCGCGCCGATCCGGCGCATCCCCTCGTTGCGGTGACCGGCCCCGCGGGCGCCCCAGGACGCACCGAGATCGCCCTCGCCGTGGCGTGGATCATGGCAGGGCGAGGACGGTGCATCCTTGTCGACGCAGACGTCGACGCTCCCGGGATCGCGGTCCGTCTCGGGATCTCGCCTCGCCCCGACCTCGCCGATGCCGTGGATCACGTTCATGAGTCGGGGATGGTGCCTGACACCGTGATCCACCCGGCCGGGCGCCTGGGCATCGTCACAGGCTCACACCGACCCGGCGAGCCGGCCCTTCGACCGGAACCGGTATTCGACGTGATCGACGCGCTCCGCGTGGTCTCGCCCGTGGTCGTCGACACCGGGACCTGGCCGCTCGGGGCCGAGACCGTCAAAGCCGCGACGATCGCGGTAGCTGTGGCCGAAGCCTCCCCAACCGGAATCGTCCGTGCCACCTCGCTTCTCGGCGACTGGGCAGGCCCTCCTCCGCGCCTCGTTCTCAACCGGGTGGGTCCCGGCGCGCGCGAAGCACTGACGTCGGTACGACGGTGGACAGGACTCGAACCCGCCGCGCTCGTGCCACTCCGTCGAGCGATCATGCAAGCGAGCCGGCGCGGTGCGCGCCCTCATCCCGTGTTGCTTCGCGCCATCGGCGGGGTCGTGCCATGAGCACCGAGTTCCTCGCCGGTGTTCTCGACGATCCGTTGGTCGAAGAGGTGATCGTGCTCGGTGGGCATCGCACCTTCGTGGTACGTGACGGGGTGAAACAGCTGCTCCCCGAGGTCGTCGAGCACGAGGCGGTGCGCGGGTTCGTCGAGAGGCTTCTCGCCGGCACGGGACGTCGGCTCGACCTCGCCAGTCCGATCGTGTCGGCGCAGCTCGGCGACGGATCGCGGATTCACGTGACCGGCCCACCGGTGACGCATCCGGGAAGGCTCAACGTGCAGATCCGCCGGTTCGTCCTCGCCTCGGGTGGGCTCGATCGGCTCGTCGCCCTTGGCTCGGCGCCATCAGAGGTGGCTTCCCTCCTCGCTGAAGCGATCAGGGCCGACCGGACCATCCTCGTAGCGGGCGCACCGGGAGCGGGAAAGACCACGCTGATCAACTGCCTGCTCGCCGAAGTGCCTCCCGACCGGCGGGTGGTCACCTGCGAAGAGGTCTTCGAGATCTCCGCAGACCTGCCGGACATCACCCAGATGCAGACCCGCGAGGCGGGCCTCGATGGTGGCGGGGCCATCACCCTGCGCGATCTGGTGCGGTCCTCGCTGCGACAGCGCCCCG
>CAYYIA010000212.1:0-3735 GCA_964471875.1 uncultured Acidimicrobiia bacterium | reverse complement strand
GGGACGAGGGTGGCGGGATAGAAGCGCAGACCGGACAGCGCTTCGGGGGTGATCCACTCCACCGCTTGTTGGTAGAGGTCGGCTTCCGAGGGGTCGCCGTGATCGGCGATGAACTCCGCCGCGAACATGAACTCGAGGGCGTGCTCCGCCGGATCGAAGGGCGGGTCCTCGCGCAGGGCGACGATCAGTTCACGCACCCACAGCAGCGCTCCGGGGACGACCTCGATGCCGGTCTCCTCGCGGACTTCGCGCACCAGGGCGGCATCGAGGGTCTCGCCGGGGACCTGGCCGCCACCGGGGAGGATGTACCAGTCGGGTCGCCCGTCGCCCGGGGTGCGATTGCGGGTGGTGAGGAGCCGGCCATCGCGAACCACCACCGCCTTGGCCGACGGGCGGAACCGCTCCGACCGGGGAGCGATCACCGGCCCTTCCACTGCGGGTGGCGCTTGTCGATGAACGCCGCCACCCCCTCGGCGGCGTCCTCGGTGGCCGCCACCGCAGTGAGCCCGAGGTGAAGTCGATCGAGGGCAGCATCGAAGTCGAGATCCTCCACGGCGTAGAAGGCGTCACGGCCGAGACGCAGGACCGCGGGGCTGAGGGCGGCGAAGCCGGTCACCACCAGATCCACGGCGGCGTCGAGTTCGCCCCGGGGGACCACCCGCGACACCGCTCCGAGGCGTTGCGCCTCCTCGGCGGAGATGCGCCGTCCCGACATCATCAACTCCAGCGCCGCCTTGTGCGGCATGACGCGTTGCAGCACCGCGGTGATCATCATCGGCCACAGCCCGACCTTGATCTCCGGGGTCCCAAAAGTGGCGTCGTCGGTGGCGATCACCACATCACAGGCGGCGGCCAGCCCAAAACCGCCGGCGAGGGCGTGCCCATTGACCCGGGCCACCGTCGGCTTGCCACAGGACCGCAGCGCCCGCAGCAGATCGGCGAGGGCGCCCCGGGTGTCATGGTCGGCAAGAGGCTTGTCGACGAAGCCGCCGCTGAGATCTCCCCCGGCGGAGAACGCCTGCTCGCCGGCACCGGTGATCACGATGACGCGCACCTCCGGATCGGCAGCGGCGCGCCGCACCAGCGCGGCCATCTCCGCCATCGCCGGATTGGACAGCGGATTGCGTCGCTCCGGGTCATCGATCGTGATCGTCACCCGCGGCAATTCGAGGTCGTAGCGGAGCACGAAAGCGAGGTTACCCGTTGCCCGTTACCCGATGCCCGACCCGAGACGGGTTACCAGTTGCCGGTTGCCAGTGGCTTCTTGCCAATTGCCAATTGCCAATTGCCAATCGCCACCCCTACGCCGCCACCACTCCGCGCCTTACCAGCACCCCGCGCAGCAGGGCGATCACGTCGGGGTCGTAGTCGTAGGCGGAGCGGACGTGGAGCGACTCGATCGCCTCCACCGGGGTCTTGCCCGAGGTCACGGCATGGTCGTAGGCCGATGCCACCCGCAGCGCCTGGGCGGCCGGGGACAGGCTCGGGTCGCGTGACTCTCCGGGACGCCGATAGGGACTACGCATCACCGCCACCAGGTCGGCGACCGGCGCAAGCAACTCGGCCTCGCCGATGATCGCCGCACTCCACACCGCGATGTCGGAAGCCGTCGGGTTGGTGTTGGCCACGGCAGGGTTGGCCAACACCAAGCGTCCGATGTCGTGCAGAAGGGCGGCGTACTCGAGGCGATCGAGGGCCTGCCCCCCCAGGCCGAGTTCCGAGCCGAGGGCGACAGCGAGTTCGGCGGTGCGCTCGACATGGCCGATGCCGACCATGCCGCCGGCCTCGGGGATGCGGCCCAGGGCGCGGATCGTCTGGTCATAGGTGCGCCTCGTCGCCTGGAGGCGGTGCAAGGAGAGGTAGCCAAAGCCGTACGGCAGCCCCGCCAGAGGCAGGGACCACCAGCCCATCGCCGGGACGGTGATGGCATACAGCGCCGCGGCGGCATAGAGCACGGCGTGGGCCTGCCAGTCGGCGAGGGCACGGATGAAGGCCAGCCGGCGGGGCAGTCGGCCCCGCACGGCGATGGTCGCGCGCACCACCGACGAGGCCAGGTAGCCGAGTCCGGCGGCACCGGCATAGGCCAGCAGGGTGGCGGCGTCGGTGGCGTCGTAGGAGCCGAAGGCGACCACGGCGACGCCGAAGGCGGCCCCAAAGACCGCCACCCCCACCGGTTCGGTGGGGAAGCGATCGTTGCCGACCCGCCGCCCGTGGAGAACATGGACCACGAGCAGCGACAGCGGCAACGACGCCGCTCCGGCGCCGACGACCAGTACCGCCGAGCCATGCGACACCAGCGCCGTGGCGCCCGCCAATGCCGGGGCCATCGACACCCCGAGGCGCGATGGCGTGGGCATCGGCACCACCTGGGCAGCGGCGTAGCCGAAGGCGAGGAGTACGAATTCCATGCCCGGCCACCACACCACCCCGGTGGCCACTCCACCGGCAAAGGTCGCAACGATCGCGATGACGCGAAGACGGTCAGGCACGGATGGCTCGCTCTCGCACCAGACGCTCGACCACTGCCGAGCTCTCCTCCGATGGCGACCCGTACTGCTCGCCGCTCGCCTCGATGGCGGCGATGAGGGCTTCGACGACCTCGACCCCGTAGACATCGCGCCGACGGCGGAGCTGATCGAACGCGGTGTGCTGGGTCACGGCCGATCGGTACGACCGGGTGCTGGTCATGGCGTCGAAGGCGTCGGCGGCGGCAAGGATCCGCCCTTCGAGCGACACCCGCGACGCCCCTTCGAGCAAGGAGTGGTGGGCGGCGGCGATCTCGACCATCGGGGCGAGAAACTCGACTCCGGCGAGGACGTCTTCGACAACGAGCATGTGACGCACCATGCGGCGGTACTCGTCGTCCGTGAGGGCGTCGGGTTTGTGGAGCAGCTCGGCCGGCACCGCCACCTTGCCGACGTCATGGATGAGCGCGGCCCATTCGAGCAACTCGAGGCGGTCCGGTTGGAAGTCGAGTCGCTCGGCGGTGAGCCGGGAGAAGAGGGCGACGCGCTCGGTGTGACCCCGGGTGTAGGGATCGAGGGCCTCCAACGCCTTGACGAAGCCGCGGATCGTGTCGAGGTGGGCGCCGCGCAACTGTGAATAGGAGCGGAACCCCATCTGGCCGACGAGAAACGTCACGAAGAGCAGGGGGAGGAGTACCGGACCGACGAGCACATAGGCAGCGCCAAAGATCCCGCCAAACGCCCCGAGCACACCCAGCGCCACGTGATTGGTGAGCATCTTCGACCACGGCCGCATGGTCCGCTCGGGGTAGAGCCTGTGCACGATGAACCGCACCAGACGGAAGTTCACCCAGTCGTAGACCATGGCCGAGAGGGCGGCCCCGGCGGCGAGCAGCGGAAGGTCGGTTGCGGTCACGGGTCCAGAAGGCAGGAACGGGAGGAACACCGCCATCCCCACGGCGGCCGAGAGCACGAGTTGCCCGAAGTTGACCGCGGGCCGACGCCAGGCGCGCTGGCGGATGTCGTCGAGATGGAGGGTGGCGGTAGCCGCCATCAGCGCCACTGCCAGCACCGCACTCGAGCGGCCGAACACGACTGCCGCGGTGTACGCGGCCATGCGCGATCCGGACACGTAGAGCCGATCGCTCACCTCCACCGCCGAAAACTCGAGGGCGACGAAGGCAACGGCAAAGGTCGCCCACAGCCACGGATCCGGCATGTCCTGGATCACAGCGAGAACCGCGATCGTGGCGACGCCGAGCGCGGCCAG
>CAYYIA010000211.1:0-3773 GCA_964471875.1 uncultured Acidimicrobiia bacterium | reverse complement strand
TTTCTCCCCCCGTAGGGGGGAGTACCCCGAAGGGGGGAGGGGGGCTTCCCCGTCTGACGAGTGCGGGCCGGATCGCCACCGAGGACGGCAAGTCCTTCTTCCGGGGGAGTACCCCGAAGGGGGGAGGGGGGCTTCCCCGTCCAACGCGGCAGAGTTGGATCGCCCTTGGGAACGGCGTCTCCATCTTCTGGGGGAGTACCCCGAAGGGGGGAGGAGGCTTCCCCGTCCGACGCGAAGAAGGGTGAATGGCCCCCGGGGCCGGCGTCTCCTTCTTCCGGGGGAGTACCCCGACCGTCCGGTCACCACACCCTGGGCTCGGTCGAGTCGTTTCCGAACCTGATACCTGATACCTGACACCTGATACCTGATCTCTCCCCCCCGCCTGTCCCGGGCCCTCTGTACGATCGACCTGTGCCCGAATACCGCGCCCTCTACCGCAAGTACCGGCCGCAGGGCTTCTCCGAGATCGTGGGACAGAACCACGTCACCGAGACGCTGGCCCGCGAGGTGGTGGCGGACAAGGTGGCCCATGCCTATCTGTTCGCCGGACCGCGCGGTACCGGCAAGACCACCACGGCGCGCATCCTCGCCAAGGCTCTGAACTGCCCTGATCGGCGCCCCGACGGTGAACCCTGCAACGTGTGCGTCTCCTGCATCGGGATCACCGAGGGCTCGTCGATGGACGTCATCGAGCTCGACGCCGCCTCGCACAACAAGGTGGAGGACGTGCGTGACATCCGCGCCAACGTCGGCACCGTCGCCAGCGTCGGCGGCGCCCGCCGGGTTTACATCCTGGACGAGGCCCACATGTTGTCGCGCGCCGCCGCCAACGCTCTGCTCAAGACCCTCGAGGAGCCTCCCGAGCACGCCCACTTCGTGCTCGCCACCACCGAGCCCTACAAGCTGCCCGACACCATCCGCAGCCGCACCCAGCGCTTCGACTTCCACCCCATCGGCTCCGATGTCCTGGTGCGCCACCTCCAGCAGGTGGCCGAGGCCGAAGGACTCAAGGCGTCCCATGAGGGTCTGGCCCTCATCGCCCGCCACGCCTCAGGGAGCGCCCGCGATGCCCTCGGTCTCATGGAGCAGGTGGCCGCCCTCGGCGCCGGCAAGGTGGAACCCGCCGGTGTCGCCCGGGCGCTGGGACTCGCCGGCGATGACGCCTTTGTGCGTCTCATCGACGCCATCGCCACCACCGATGCCGTCGCCGGACTGACCCTGGTAGCCAACCTCGCATCCAGTGGCGCCGATCTACGCCGCTTCGTCGCCGATGGTCTCGACACCTTCCGCGGGCTGTTCCTGGCGCAGTACGCCCCCAATCTCGCCGAGATCGTCGACGAATCCGCCGAGCGCCTTCAGGAGTGGCGCGACCTGGCCAAGCGCCTCCAGCCCAGCGAGGTGTTGCGCTGCATCGACCGCCTCGCCCTGGCGCTGGCCGATCTGCGTGAGGGCCGTGAGGAGCGCCTCGTCGTCGAACTCACCGTGCTGCAGATGTGTCGCCCCGAAACCGCTCAGGATGTCGCCGCCCTCACCGCCCGGGTCGATCGTCTCGAAGAGCGCCTCCGCCGGGTGCAAGCGGCACCACCCGCCGTCGCCGCGGCGGCGCCGACCCCCGAACCGGCAGCGGTCACCCCGCTGCGTTCGGTACCCACCCCGGAGAAGAAGTCGACCCCGACCCCACCCAAGGCCACGCCGGTCGATCGTTCCAGCTCCGAAGCACCCTTCGAGTCGGCATCGCCTCCCGTGCTCGCCGTGGTGGCCTCACCCCTGCCGCCGATCGACGGTCTCACCCTGGAAGCCGTGCAGACCGCCTGGCCCGCGGCCGTGGCCCGCATCCGCGAGGAGGCCGGGATGCGCCGCTTCGCCCTCTTCCGCGAGGCTCGCCCCGCCGAGGTCACCGGCTCCACCATCGTGCTCGAGGTCCCCGAGAACCTGCCGTTCCATCTCGCCCAACTCAGCGAGGACGACGCCCTCAACGCCACCGCGGTGCGGGTGCTTGCCGAGGTCCTCGGCGGCGGAGTGCGCCTCGCCTATCGGGGCGGCTCGGCTCCCGTGGTGGTACCCCACGTCGACCCGCTGCGAGCCCCCGATCAGGAGACCCTGTCCGATCCCACCGCCGGCGGTGTCGACCCGGCAGCCCTGATGGCCGACCTGCTCGACGGGGAAGTGGTGGAGTAGGGGGGCGACCAACTACCCCTCTGAAGTATGCCGCGGTGTCAGCCTCACACAATGCGGGCCACGATGCAGACGCCCATCACGAGGGCATAGCCGAACCACCGCGCGGCCGAGAGCCACCCTGGAGCGCCGACGGTCTCGAGGGCTGCCCGATGTAGTCGTGGCCGCCAAAGAGCGAGCACCCACGCGGGATCGTCTCTCACATGCCTTGGGGCGCCGAGATTCAACACGACCAGCCCAAGAGCGAGTGGTACCAGCGCCGCGCCTGCCACCGTCGCAACCATTGAGTGTGTCTGTCCGAACGTGACCGCTAGCGCCACGAGTCCGAACGTGATATCTGCAAGCGACGCCAGGGTCAGAAACCGGATAGCGAAAGCCCGCGATGCACGTATGAAGTCCTCAGGAGTGTCAGTGCAACTCCACGAGGAATCTTGTGGTGTCACGCTGGCATGGGGGCCAAAATCACTAGTGGCGGGACTCACTGAGTTGGCCTTCCGTCGGCTAGCCACTGCCGGATCTCCTCAACAGCGTTCGTGACCGCGCGGCGCGTGACATTGGCGTCTCCGGGGCCGTCCCACGCCTGGAAGGCTGGCACCCACACGGGTCCCCCCGTGGTCGCAACCACCATCATCAGTTGGCCGAAGCGGCCCCTTCCGATGTCGACACCCAGCATGTCGCGGCGCCCGATCTCGACTCGAGAGAACGCTCGCACGACATGCAACTCCTCCCCACGGAGTTCCACATGGGGCCGCCACATGCTCCAAAACAGGAGGTGTATCGGCACGGCAGCCGCCACCGCCCCGATCGCTCGCGACCATCCGTGGTCCTGTGCGATCATGACTATCAGGAGAAGCCACAAGAGTCCTGAGACGGCCCAACCTGCTCCGACGACTACACGCGTTGGCGTCGACGACAGCCTCGTGGTCTGAGGATTGCTCCGGCTCATCGTCCGGGTCCGTTCGAAATCAAGCGAGCTACCACGGCACGGACGAGGCGAATAATCCAACTGGCGGCCTGTTGCCCGCGGCTGCTGCTGGCGACCGGCCCGGCCGAGATGGCCACCAGCTCTGGCGTCGCGCCGGATCCGCCGACGGAGATGAAGAACCCGCCGATGTTAAGCACCGTGCCAGTCACCCCAAGAAACACCGCCCCGTCTACATCTCCTGTATCGAGGTAGTAATCCACCGAGTTCACCACGGTGGCTGACTCCATGAGTGCGAGACACGCCCATGGGCCGCCGAGGCCAGAGACGCATCCGACGGCAGCTATCGCGCCCGTGATCAACTGTGGATCGTCGACCAGCCAGTGCCACGCTGCAGCCCAGTCGTAGTCGCCGTAATCGGGTTCCTCGGGAAGGGTCGGCGGCAGCACGATCGATGCCGTGCCGGACCCTGTCAAGAGTCCTTCGTTCTCGGCCTGGTTGAGGGCTGCGGTGTCGTCGGGTCCGGGGAGTTCATGGCTCAGCAGGTTCCAGAGTGACCACATGCGATCGCGGGAATCACCGGTGCGGAACGGCGTCAACTGCGTCCCGGTGTTGCCTGTGGGGTCGGTCGCGTTGGTGGGGTTGTCGGATACGTAGGCGTAGCGGTTCAGCCCGG
>CAYYIA010000210.1:0-3775 GCA_964471875.1 uncultured Acidimicrobiia bacterium | reverse complement strand
AGTCCCGGCGAGGGGTAGTCGCGGCCGACCTGCTCCGACTCGTCGAATGCCAAGGCGTAGGAGACGCCGACTTCCTCGGCAAAGGCGGCTGCGTCGGCTGCGTTGTCATCCACCGCCACTCCGATGAAGTAGACATCGGTGTGGGTGCGGGACGCCGCATCGAGCGCCGGCATCTCCTCGCGGCAGGGACCGCACCACGAGGCCCACAGGTTCAGCAGCACCGGGCGCCCGTCCGTGGCGAAGTGATCGGAGAGGTCGAAGGTGCTGCCATCGAACAGGTCGATGGCGAAGTCGGGAGCGGCGTTGCCGGTGATGTGCGGCGGGATGCTGATGCCGCCCAGCGTCGTGGTGGTCCCGTCGGAATCGTCATCGGCGAGCAACATCACCCCGATGGCGACGAAGGCGACGACGATGAGCGTCAGGGTGCCGAGCGGCCAGCGACGACGGCGGGGCCGTGAGGTGGGCGACGGTGTGGCGTCGGGAGCTTCGATCACCCGGCGAGGCTACCTGCCGCGCAAACCAATCCGGCGGTACCATCGCCGTGTGGCATCGTTCTTCGAGCGGAACCGGGCAGAACTCGTCGCCAAGGGCATCGATCCGGCGCGACTACCACCCGGGCAGTACCACACCGACCGATTCCCGGTGCTGCATGCCGGAGTGGTCCCCACCATCGACATCGCCACCTGGGACTTCACCGTGGGGGGCCTCGTCACCACCCCGAGGCGGTGGTCCTTCGACGAGTTTCGGGCGCTGACCACGGCGACGACGGTCGCCGACATCCACTGCGTGACCAAGTGGACCAAGTTCGACACCGAGTGGCAGGGCGTGCCGGTGCGGACCGTGCTCGACCTGGTGGGACCCCGCCCCGAAGCCACCCACGTGCTCATCCGCGCCGAACATGGCTTCACCGCCAACCTCCCGTTGGACGACTTCGCCCGCGAGGGCAATCTGTTCGCCTGGCGCTTCGGCGGTGAAGAACTCGAACTCGACCACGGCTGGCCGCTGCGCCTGGTGGTGCCGCACCTGTACTTCTGGAAGTCGGTGAAGTGGACCCGCGGTTTCGATCTCCTCGATCGTGACCAGCCCGGCTTCTGGGAACGCAATGGGTACCACATGTACGGCGACCCATTCCGCGAACAGCGGTACTGGGGGGACTGAGGCGCGCAGAGCCGCAGCGGCTCGAAGGCTGGATCGAGGCGTGTCTGGGTTGACAGGAACTCCTGCGGCGTGAGATAGTTAACCGAATGGTTAATTATCGGACCCTCGATGCACGACTCGCCGCGCTGGCAGATCCGACACGGCGGGCGATCGTCGATCGACTCGCCAGCGGCGAGGCGACCGTGACCGAGTTGGCGCGGCCCTTCGACATGTCGCTGCCCGCCGTGCTCAAACACCTCGGGGTTCTGGAGTCCGCCGGGCTGACGCGCTCGCGAAAGGTCGGCCGGGTGAAGCACTGTCGACTCGAGCCGTCCGCCCTCGATCCGGTCGCCCTATGGATCGAGGATCGACGCGCACTCTGGAACCGGCGTCTCGACGCCCTGCAAACCCACCTGGAGGAACGATGACACCCACCATTGGCGAGACCGGATTCGAAATGCGGCGGCGCTACCGCGCCTCCCGGGAGCGGCTGTTTCGGGCGTTCACCGATCCCGATGAACTGCGGGACTGGTACGCCCCGGTGGCCGGATGGGTGGTGTCGCGCGCCGAAGTGGATGCCCGTCAGGACGGGGGCTTTCACCTGGAGTTCGGTCCACCGGGAGGGGATCCGATCGTGGAGGACGCCACCTACCGAGAGTTCGATCCGCCGTCACGATTGGTGATCGCCCTCGATCTGTCGGGAGGTGTCACGGCACAGACCACCTTGGTGGTGGAGTTCATCGAGCACGGCGACGAGACCGAAGTCGTCGTGCGCGAAACCGGCTTCTCCAGCGAAGCGGTGGTGCGCAGGCACGTCGGAGGGTGGACCACGATGCTGGAGTCGCTCGGCGACCTGGTCGCGCGAGCGTGAGTCTCGGTTTGGTCGCTCGGTGGGGTGGTCTCTCCCAGAGATGCGCCCTGCCGGCACCGCGACGACCACGGGCCTAGGTGGTTCCGACCCGACGCGGGTAACCTCGGATCATGCGTCGTTGGACTTTCTCCGCGGCCGCCTTGTTCCTCGTGATGTCGGCGGGGCAGCCCGCGTTGGCCCAGACCGCCGCCGAGGACACCCTTGGTCTTGTCGATCCGGCGACCGGGTTGTGGTATCTCCAGGCGGAAGACGGCGGGGTGAAGTCCTTCTATTACGGCAATCCGCGTGATGTGCCGTTCATGGGGGATTGGGATTGTGACGGGGTCGACACTCCCGGGTTGTATCGGCAGTCGGATGGATTCGTCTATCTGCGCAACAGCAACACCCAGGGGGTGGCCGACATCACCTTCTTCTTCGGCAATCCAGGTGATGTGCCGGTTGCGGGTGACTTCGACGGTGACGGCTGTGACACCGTGTCGTTGTACCGGCCGTCGGAGCAGCGGTTCTACGTCATCAACGAGCTGGGTACCGCGAGCGGTGGGCTGGGTGCCGCCGACTACTGGACAGCATTCGGCAACGGCGGGGACACCCCGTTTGCGGGGGACTTCGACGGTGACGGGCTCGACGAGGTCGGGTTGTACCGGGCTTCGACGGCGTTGGTGTACTACGAGGACCAGTTGACGGTGAACGGCGACGGCGCCGCCGACCACGAGTTCTACTTCGGCGATCGCGGCGACCGGTTCGTTTCGGGAAACTGGAACGCCGGGGACATCGACAGCGTCGGTGTGTTCCGACCCGCCAGCACCACCTTCTACCTCCGCTACGCGAACACCCCAGGCACCGCCGACGAACAGCACGAGTGGGGCTTCTCCACCTGGGTGCCGGTGGCGGGTGCCTTCGGTCTCCCGGCAGGCCTCCCCGCCCCGCCGATGCAGCCGCCACCGCCAACACCTGAGGAGATATGGGAGGCGACCGAGTTGTCGCCCGGGGCCAGCGGTCCGGCGGTCGAGCATCTGCAGCGACTCCTGACCGATGCTCGGCTCTACCGGGGACCGATCGACGGCCGCTACCCCAACGATCACTGGGAGTGGCCCGGCTCGATGACGGCGGCCATCTACGCCTTCCACAAGCTGTACCAGGCGCCGGTGGGCGCCGCCTGGACCACGAGCGACCATGTGAGCCAACGGTGGACCGTTGAAGACTGGCAGCGGCTGCGCGCGTTCACGCCGGAGCCTCCCGTGGCCCGGTCCGGAGAGCCCGACCGGTTCGAGGTGGACGCCCATCGCGAGGTGATGTGGCTGATCCTCGACGGCGAGGTGGCTGCGATCTTCCATGTCAGTGTCGGTGGCGAGTTCACCTACTGGTACAGCCCCAACAAACGGTATGAGGTCGCCCACACCCCCCGCGGCGACCTCGATGTCAAGCGCTACCGACTGGTGGCCACCAGGACGCTCGCCGCACAACAGGGCTACATGTACCGGGCCTGGGACTACCTGTTCACCCACCGCTGGATGGCACTCCACGGCTTCCGCACCGTGCCGCCGTACCCCGCCTCACACGGGTGCGTACGGGTGGTCTTCGACGACGCCGACTGGATCTACGCCCAGGTCGCGGGGGGAGTCGGATTGCCCTTCCACATCTGGGACGGATAGGCACACGCTCCGTTTCTCCCCCCGTAGGGGGGAGTGGGGCGTTTCGGTGTGACGCGGTGTGACGGGGAAGCCCCCTCCGGCACTTCGTGCCACCTCCCCCTACGGGGGAGGAAAC
>CAYYIA010000209.1:0-3791 GCA_964471875.1 uncultured Acidimicrobiia bacterium | reverse complement strand
TGGTGGACGCCAAGCTCAACCGGGTGCGGGTGGGGGTCACGCTGGCGCACGAGGCCGACGCGGCGCTCAGGAAGCAGATCACCGAGTCGCTGACGAAGGCGCTCGGGAAGGACGCCCTGGTGCGCTTTGCCGCCGACCCCGCCGTGCTCGGCGGCTCGGTGGTGCGGGTTGGCGACCGGGTGCACGACGGCTCGCTGCGCCGCAAGCTCATCATGCTCCGGCGGCAGCTGTTGAACCGGTAGCATTCTCTCCTCACCCTCCGGCTCCCTCCCACACGATCGTCCTCATCCCCCGTCCCCCTCTCCGGCAAGCGGAGAGGGGGTTCTTGTCATTGCGAGGCCACGGAGTGGCCGAAGCAATCTCGGGCTCATCCGACAGGGCGGGCCTGTTTCTGTTCCTGGACCGGGCGCGTTCCCGAGGATCACCGGGGCCACAGTCCTGTAACGGTCGCTCGACGGGCGGTTGACATCGGCTCCATGGCTGGTACGATTGCGAGATCCCAAGTTCGATTCCTCCGCGCGCCATTCCGTCGGGCCGGAGGCACCCCCTGAATTCGAACCGGAGAGTGCACCATGGTGACCCCCCTGACCCCAGGCGCCCGCAGCGCCTGGGCCCTCGTCGCTGGCGCGCTCCTGCTTGCCGGATCCGCGGCCGCCCAGCAACCCACCTCGAAACCCGGCGCCCCAGGCAGCACGACCACGGCTGACGGCCGGTACCTCCCCAATCCACCGGCGCCGTTCGGCGGGCAGATCACCCCCAACGCCGACCAATCCACGCCGTACTGGCCCGCGATGGTCACGCCGCCCAAGGGGGCGCCGAACGTCCTCCTGATCATGACGGACGACGTGGGCTTTGCCGCGCCGAGCACCTTCGGGGGCGTCATCCCCCTGCCGACGATGGATCGAATCGCCAGCATGGGGCTCCGGTACACCCGGTTCCACACCACCGCCCTCTGCTCGCCCACGCGGGCAGCGCTCCTCACGGGGCGCAACCACCATTCGGTCGGCACCGGCGTCGTGGTGGACCAGGCCACCGGCTACCCAGGGTACAACAGCATCATCCCGCGGAGCGCGGTGGCCATCGGTGAGATCATGCGGCTCAACGGCTACGATGCGTCGTGGTACGGGAAGGACCACAACGTGCCGCAATGGGCGGGAAGCCAGGCCGGGCCCTTCACCGACTGGCCGACCGGACCGGTCAAGGGGTTCGACTACTACTACGGGTTCATCGGCGATGACGCGAGCCAGTGGCAGCCCAACAACCTCTTCCGAAACACGACTCCCATCGAGCCGTACCTCGGGCATCCCGGCTGGAACCTGATCACCGCCATGGCGGACGAGGCCATCAGCCGGATCAACATGCTGCACGCGGTGCAGCCAGGCCGCCCCTTCCTGATCTACTACGCGCCCGGCGGCACCCACGCGCCGCACCACCCGACGCCGGAATGGGTCAAGCGGATCAGCGCGATGCACCTCTTCGACGGCGGGTGGAACCAGCTCCGCGAGACGATCTACGCGAACCAGAAGCGGATCGGCGTGATTCCGCAGAACGCGGCGCTCACCCCCTGGCCGAACGACATCCCGAGGTGGGAGACTCTCTCGCAGGAACAGAAGACGCTGTACATCCGGCAGGCCGAGGTGTACGCCGCCTACCTGGCCTATACCGACCACGAGATCGGCCGGGTGGTGGATGCCATCGCGGCCACCGGCCAGCTGGACAACACCCTGATCATCTACATCAGCGGCGACAACGGGGCGAGCCCCGAGGGCACGCTCAACGGCCTGTTCAACGAATTCGCCGTGGCCAATGCCGTGAACCCTACCGTCGAGCAGAACATGCGGTTCTACGACGTCTGGGGCACCGACCAGACCTACCCCCACTACGCCGTCGGGTGGGCGTGGGCGTGGGACACTCCATACCAGTGGACCAAGCAGGTGGCCTCGCACTTCGGCGGCACCCGCAACGGCATGGTGATGGCCTGGCCGGCGCGCATCAAGGACGCCGGTGGCACGCGCACGCAATTCCACCACGTGATCGACATCGTGCCCACCATCCTCGACGCGGCGGGGCTGCCCCAGCCGGTCATGGTGAATGGCGTGGCCCAGAAGCCGATCGAGGGCGTGAGCATGACCTACACCTGGGAGAACGCGAGTGCGCCCGGCCGCCGGGTGACCCAGTACTTCGAGATGTTCGGGTCGCGGGCCATCTACCACGACGGCTGGATCGCTTCCGCCCCGCCGGTCCAGGCGCCGTGGGACCTCAGCCTGGCGCCGCCGCCGGCGGACGTGATGAACGGTTTCCCCTGGGAGCTGTACAACATTGACGAGGACTGGAGCCAGGCGAACGACCTCGCCGCGAAGATGCCCGACAAGCTTCGCGAGATGCAGCAGTTGTTCACGATGGAGGCCACCCAGTACCAGGTCTTCCCGCTCGACGCCTCGCGGCTCACCCGCTTCATTGGGGCGAAGCCGAGCTACGATCCGGGGCGCACCACGTTCGTCTACAACGGGCCGATCGCAAACGTGCCGTTCCCCGGCACCGGCGGCGCGCCGAGCCTGCTCAATCGCTCCTACACCATCACCGCCGAGGTCACCGTGCCGCAGGGAGGGGCCGAGGGCATGTTGGTGACCGACGGCGGGCGGTTCGCCGGCTACGGCTTCTACCTGTTGCAGGGGAAGCCGGTGTTCACGTGGAACCTGGTGGACCTCGAGCGGGTCAAGTGGCAGGGCAAGGCCAAGCTCGCCCCAGGCCGCCACACGATCGTGTTCGACTGGAAGTACGACGGCCCCGGTCTCGGCAAGGGAGGCACGGGCACCCTCTCGGTGGATGGGAAGGTGGTGGACAGCCACCCGATGCCAAGAAGCCTGCCGATCGCCGTGGCGTGGGACGAAACGTTCAACGTTGGGAAGGACACTGGCACCCCTGTGGACGACAAGGACTACCAGGTTCCGTTCACGTTCACCGGCACGATCCACAAGCTGACGGTGCAGCTCGGGGCACCGTAGCCTCACCCCCGGTCCCCGGCTCCTGAGTCGCCTCACCCCCTTTCCCCCTCTCCACCATGTGGAGAGGGGGAATTCCTTTCATGCTATCGTGTTTTCGTGCCTTGGTGCTCTCGCGAAATCATTCCCTGGCACCAGCCGGTGACATTACCTTTCCCCCTCGCTCCCCCAGCCCCCGAATCCCGGACCCAACGATGCTCCTTTCGCTCCTCGCCCTGGCCCTCGTGCAGCAGCAGGCCACTCCCGGCACGGGCCCCAAGCCGTACTGGCAGCAGCGTGTGGCGTACACCATCGACGCGTCGCTCGACGAGCCGAAGGGCGTGCTCTCCGGGCACCAGCGGCTGGCGTACCACAACAATTCTCCCGATACGCTCCGGCAGCTGAGCTTCCACCTCTACCTCAACGCCTTCCGCCCAGGCAGCCGCTGGGCCGACGCCGATTCGGTCGAGAACAACCGCCGGTTCAACGACCTCAAGGACCCGAACTTCGGTTTCAACCATGTGTCCAATGTCCGGATCATGGGGCAGGCGGTCGAAGCCATCTACCCGTTCGCCCCGGACAGCACCATCGTCCGCTTCATGCTCCCCCGTCCGCTGGCGCCCGGTGATTCGCTGGTGGCCGACATGGACTGGGACGCACGGCCGTCCATCCCGCCGCGCCGCCAGGGACGGAAGGGACGCGCCTTCGACTTTGCCCAGTGGTATCCCCGCGTGGTGGTCTACGACCAGTTCGGTTGGGAGGAGCACCCGCTCTACCCCGCCGGCGAGTTCTACGGCGAGTTCGGCACCT
>CAYYIA010000208.1:0-3796 GCA_964471875.1 uncultured Acidimicrobiia bacterium | reverse complement strand
GTCGATGTCGTGGCTGACGATAACGACCGTGCCCTCGAGCCGGCGCTGCAGGGCCAGCAACTCGTCCTGGAGCCGGGAGCGGAGGATCGGATCGACCGCTCCGAACGGTTCATCCATGAGCAGCACCGGAGGATCGGCGGCAAGCGCCCTGGCGACGCCGACGCGTTGGCGCTGGCCACCGGACAGCTCCGCGGGGTATCGGTTGCCGATGTCGGAGTCGAGGCCCATCAAGTCCACGAGAGCAGCGACCCGGCGGGCGATGTCGGCACGATCCCACCCCAGCATGCGAGGAACGGTGGCGATGTTCTCGGCAATCGTCCGGTGGGGAAACAGGCCGGTGTGTTGGATGACGTACCCGATCCCGCGGCGCAACTCCGGGTGCGATACCGAGGTCACATCGCGCCCTGCCACCCGGATCGTCCCCCGGCTGGGCTCGACCAGCCGATTGATCATCTTGAGGGTGGTCGTCTTGCCGCACCCCGACGGGCCGACGAGCGCCACGATCTCGCCGGTGGTCACCACCAGGTCGAGCGAGGCGACGGCCGGCAGCGATGCCCCGGGATAGGTCTTGCCCACCGCGACCAGTTCGATCATGGACTCACGGTTCACGCGGCGAGCCTAGAAGGGTGCGGGCGCAGCGACCCGGCGTGACTCAGGCCCCGACCGTCATGCCGACGGCGGAGGCGAGGAGGGGAGCGCGGTCGGTGCGTTCCCACGTGAAGAAACCGGCCGGCCGGTCCGCCTCGCGGCCAAAGTGGCCGTGGCAGGCGGTGGGCTGGTAGATCGGACGCCGCAGCTCGAGCGTCTCGATGAGCGCCGCCGGGGTGAGTCGCCCGAACACGTCGCGCACGGCATCCTCGATAACGGATTCGGCGATGCCCTCGGCCGTGGTGCCCTTGCAGTCGAGGGTGAGCATGGTGGGTTCGGCGACCCCGATGGCATAGCCGAGGCGGACCTCGCACTCGTGGGCAAGACCCGCAGCCACCACGTTCTTGGCGATGTACCGGGCCATGTAGGCCGCGGACCGATCCACCTTCGACGGGTCCTTGCCGCTGAAGGCGCCGCCGCCGTGGCGGGCCCAGCCGCCGTAGGTGTCGACGATGATCTTGCGTCCGGTGAGCCCGGTGTCTCCAGCCGGGCCGCCCCGGGAGAAGCGGCCCGTCGGGTTGACATGGACGATGGTGGTGTCGGACCACCATTCGCCGAGTCCCGGGCGCAGGATGTGCTCGATGACTTCGGCGGCCAGACCCTTCTGGTCGTCGTCCCACCGCGTTCCATGCTGGGTGGAGAGCACTACCGATGAGATGCCGACGGGATGGCCGTCCTGGTAATCGACCGTCACCTGGCTCTTGGCATCGGGCCGGAGTCCGGGGATCACCCCGGAGAGACGGATCTCGGCCTGGCGCGCCACCAGTCGCTGCGCCAGCATGATGGGCAACGGCATGAGTTCGGGGGTGTCGGCAACGGCATACCCGAACATCATTCCCTGATCGCCTGCACCCATCTCCTTGTCGCCGATGACGCCGCGGGCGATGTCGGGACTCTGCTCCTGGACGGCGACGAGGATGCGGGCACCGTCGGCGTCGAATCCGGCATCGGCGGAGTCGTACCCGATGGCGCGGAGCGTGGTGCGGGCCACCGCCTCGAGATCGACGTCGGCATTCGCCGAGATCTCGCCGGCGATGATGCCCAGTCCCTCGGTGAGCAGGACCTCGCAGGCAACCCGTGCCGCCGGGTCCTGGGCGAGGACCGCGTCGAGGACGGCGTCGGAAACCTGGTCGGATGCCTTGTCGGGGTGGCCCATGGCCACGGACTCGCTCGTGAACTGGGTGTGCCGCGACCGCACGATGCTTCCTCGCTGGACCGGTGACGGTCGCAGGCTAGCGGTGCGATCCGACCCGCCCGCAGTCACCACCGCTCGCGGTGGACCCGGCCGCGCCGCGGCCCGGCGGTGAGCGAACCCGAGCGCCGGTCGGGAGCCGCATGGCCGACGGTGACGATGCCGAGGACGACGACATCGTCGGGAATGCCGAGCAACGGGCGAACGGGATCGGTGCCATGGCCGCCGTAGAACCCTGCGGCGAGGTTCTCGGCGACGGCAGCCAGCAGCATCGCCATGAGGGCGGCTCCACCATCGACCCACCACCACGGGACCCGTTCGAGGACTCGCGGGTCCTTGTCCGGAGCGGCGTAGCGGGAGCGATACACGTCAGGTTCCAGGCAGATCACGAGGTGGGCCCCGGCGGTGGACAGCCACGGGTCGAAGCCGCGAGCCGCCCAGGCGTCTTCGCCGCAGGCATCGGCGATCGCGGCGATGCGACCGGCCGCGGTGACGGTCACGATCGAGATCCCCTGGGCCCACCCGGCCGAAGGTGCGGAGAGCCCGGCGGCCACGATGCGCTCGATGGCGTCTTCGGCGACGGCGGCACCGGTGTAATGCCGGACCATCCGGCGGCGGCGCAGCGCGTCCGCCAGATCCATCAGCGGATGGCCGGGGGCCGGTTCACCGGGAAAGGGCGGCCAGCACCCGCGGTTCCACCACCTGGCCACCGAACGCCACCCGGCAACCCGTGACGATCTCGTCGGTGGGCTCGGGATCGAAGCCCCCCTTCTGCTGGAGATGGTCGAACAGGGTGACCACATTGCGGCTGAACATCTCCGAGGCATTGCCGGCAGTCGCCGAGGCGAGGTCGGTCGGGCCGAGGATCGTGACCCCGTTATGGGTGACGACCTCATCGGCCTTGGTGAGTTCGCAATTGCCTCCCGATGAGGCGGCTACATCGACCAGGACCGCACCGGGCTTCATGGTCGACACCATGTCTTTGGTCACCAGGAGGGGGGCGCGGCGGCCCGGCACCTGTGCCGTGGTGATGACGATGTCGGCGGTGGCGACGACGGCGGCGAGCGCTTCCTGCTGGGCGGCGCGCGTTGCTTCGTCCACCTCGGCGGCATATCCGCCGGAACCCTCCGCGGCGGCAGCAACCGGCCCGCCGACGAAGCGGGCGCCAAGGCTCTCGATCTGATCCCGGGCGGCGGGGCGAATGTCGTAGCCGTAGACGACGGCACCGAGGCGCTTGGCGGTGGCGATCGCCTGCAGGCCGGCGACACCGGCTCCGAGGACGAGCACCGTTGCCGGTCGGATCGTGCCTGCTGCCGTCGTCATCATCGGCAGGAAGCGCGGCAGCGTGCGTGCCCCGAGCAACACGGCCTCGTAGCCGGCGGCTGTTGCCTGACTGGAGAGCACGTCCATCGCCTGTGCCAGGGTGGTGCGCGGGAGCATCTCGAGGGAGAACGCACTGGCACCGGTGGCGGCGATCGCCGCGGTGGTGTCGGGAGCAGCCAGTGGGTCGAGCAGTGCGATCACGGCCTTGGCCCCAGCGAGGTCGGTGGCTTGGAGCGGGCCGATGCCGAAGACGACATCCGCGGGTGGCGGATTGCCGGTGGTGACGGTGGCTCCGGCGGCGACATACGACGCATCGGGGAACCCGGCCGCCTCGCCCGCCCCGCTGGGGACGGTCACGGTGTGGCCGGCTTTGACGAGATGCTCCACGTCGCGGGGGACGAGGGCCACCCGGCGCTCGCCGGGTCGAGACTCACGGTGCAAGCGAAGGTGCATGGGAGGGAAGGGTAATGGGGTGGCAGACGGTCGCCGTCGGGTTCGCGGCCCGCTTCCCGCGACCCGCGGCCCGCCCCAGACGCGACCACCTGGCTATCGGGTTCCGGAGCGGGAAGCGGGAAGCGGGAAGCGGCTGCGCTACGCGTTGTACGTCCCTGCGGTGGCGTCGCCGCCGTGACC
>CAYYIA010000207.1:0-3819 GCA_964471875.1 uncultured Acidimicrobiia bacterium | reverse complement strand
TGCCAATTGCCAATCGCCAATCGCCAATCGCCCGTATCGTCTCCCCATGCGTCGGGCTGTCCTCATCGTCATCGTCCTCACCGCGTGCGGCAATGCCACTCCCGACACCACCATCGCCGCCGCCGACTCCACCACCACGGCGACCACGGCTCCCGCGCCCACCTGGCAGCGGATTCCCAACCTCCCGGTGGCTCGTTCGGAGATGCCCGGAGCCGTCATCGACGGGAAGATCTACATCGCCGGGGGGTACTCGAGCAGCGTCACCGGTGACCCCGTCACCGAGTCGCTCGTCGAGGTGTTCGATCCGGCTGCCGGGTCCTGGTCACGGGTGGCGGACATGCCGGAGGGTCGCAACCACCACATGGTCGCGGCGCTCGATGGGTACCTGTACGTGTTCGGCGGGTACGCCCCCGATGGCCGTGGCACCGACACTGCCTGGAGGTACGACCCCGCGGTGGACGAGTGGACCGAACTCGTCCCGCTGCCGACGATCGTGGCGGCCGGAGGTGCGGTGGCGCTCGATGGTGCGCTCTATGTGATCGGTGGATCGCCCAACGGACTCCTCTGCTACCGGTACGACCCCATCGAGGAGTACTGGGAGGAGATCGCCGGCATGCAGCAGCAACGCGACCACATGTCGGCGGCGGTGGCCGATGGGCGGATCTACGCCATCGGGGGGCGTTGGGATGCCGGCGAGCTCGCCACCGTCGAGATCTACGACCCCGCGGTGGGGGAATGGGCGTCCGGACCGAGCCTCGCCGAGGCGCGCGGCGGACTGGCGGCGGTCTCCTGGCAGGGCACGATCGCGGTGATCGGCGGCGAGCTGATCGAGTCGCGCCACACCCTGGATTCGGTCGAGATCCTCGACCTCGCCACCGGACGTTGGGAGGTCGTCGAGGCGATCCCCACGCCATTGCATGGGGTGGCGGCGGTGGTGGTCGACGACCTGCTCTACGTGATCGGCGGATCACAGCGGGCCGCCGAAATCGCCAACGCCGGCGACGCCTTTGCCGGTCGGCCATGACTTCGCGACGCCCGTCCTAACCTGATCCCATGCGCCGCCCCTTCATCCTCCTGGCTCTCGTCCTCGTGCTGGTCCTCGCGGCGTGCGGCGACGATTCCTCGGGGGTCACGACATCTGTTCCCACGTCCATCGACGTCGCCGGTCTCACCGAGGACATCGACGCCCTCATCGACGTCGCCGAGGAGATACGCGGGTTGGAGTTCATCGTGGAGCCGGTGATCACCATCGTCAGCTCGGAGGAGTTGGCCGAGCGGGTGCGGGTGCAGATCGAAGAGGACCTCCAACCCGACGACCTCGCGGTCTCCCAGCGGCTTTACGAGATCCTCGGTCTCCTCGATGGGACCATCGACCTCGGCCAGGCGTACCTCGACCTGTACGCCGAACAGGTCGGCGGCTACTACGACCACGAGACGGGGGAGATGGTGATCATGGGCGGCTCGGAGTTGAGCGCCCTGTCGCGGTCCATCGTGGTGCACGAACTGGTGCACGCTCTCACCGACCAGCACTACGGCTTCGCCTCGCTCAGCGACGAGCTCTGGGACGCCGGTGAGTACGAGCGGGTCTCGGCGATATCGGCCCTCGCCGAGGGCGACGCCACCTACTACCAGCTGGTCTATCTCGAGACCCTTCCCACCGAGGAGCAGATCGAGGCCGTCACCGAGTCGATGAACGTCGACACCACGGTGATGGACTCCCTTCCCACGTGGTTCGCCGAGGACCTCACGTTCCCGTACGACTCCGGGTTCGGGTTCGTCGACCGTCTCATCACCGACGGCGAGTTGGTGGCGGTGAACCAGGCGTACGAGCTGCTCCCCATGACCACTGAGCAGATCCTCCATCCCGAGAAGTACTACCTGCGTGAGGGCGGGCTCCCGGTGGAGATCCCCGAGGCCGAGATCCCGGGGTACACGGTGTTCGAAGAGGGAAGCTTCGGGGAGTGGAACACCCGGCTGTTCCTCCTCCACGGGGTGTCCGACGGAGAAGCCATCGTCGCCGCCGCCGGTTGGGGTGGCGACCGGTACCGCCTCTACTGGCAGGGTGACCCCGCATGCACCGACGACTGCGGAGGGCCTGTGGCCTTCGTCTACAAGGCCCAGGGTGACACTCCGCGCGATGCGCAGGAGCTGGCCAACTCGATCGCCCAATCGGCCAATGCCATCATGCGAGTCGGCACCATTCGCAGCACCGCGGGCGGTGTCACCACCTTCACCGGAGGCGACGACTTCGCGTATGTGCGTCTGTCCGGCGAGGATGTGCTCTTCATCCTTGCCGACGACCCGGCGGTAGGTCAGTCGCTGGTGGCCGCCCTCGGCGGCTGAACCCCGCACGCGCCGGGCTCCGAAGTGCTTGAATCCCGGCTACGCCTACTCGGAGGAGATCGGGGAGTATGGACTTCAACAAGCTGTCAATGGGCGCCAAGCTGGCGCTGATCGGCGGAGCGGTCCTGATCGTGGACCTCTTCCTGCCGTGGTACGGAGTGTTCGGGATCAACATCAACGCCCTCGACTCGGAGATCCTTGCCTGGGGCGGCTGCATCGTCGCCATCGCCGGCGCAGCGGTGCTGCTCCTCAAGGCGATGGGGAAGAAGGAGATGAGCGCCGGTCAGTTCAAGCCGGAGCAGCTCGCCTTCATCCTCGGCGCGGTCGGCTTCGTGATGATCGTGCTGCGCTGGTTGACGGAGAACAACTTCGTCAAGTACGGCCTGTTCGTCGGGATCGCCGCCTCGGCGCTCGTCGCCTACGGCTCCTTCGCCGAGATGAAGTCCAAGGGGATGAAGGTCCCCGGGATGAAGTAGTCGGAAGACGCTGAACGCAAAGCGGGGGCCCGTGAGGGCCCCCGCTTCGCGTCCAGGTCGCCGGCCTGACGGCCGGCTTCCGCAATGCGCCAGTCCCGCGGCTCGCGCCAGGTCAAGTTGCATGGTTTGGGTTCAGGAACCGCAAACGCCGCTCGGCGCAATGCGCTCAGAGCCCGCCCAAGGTCTCAGAGGCGTCTGGCGCATTGCGCATTGCGCATTGCGAAGGCCTAGCCGACGAAAGGCCTAGACCCTACGGTTCGCTATGGCCCGCGCTCAGTTCCGTCCGCGGCCCGCGTTGGGGCGACGACCGTGGTTCGCCTTGCTGCGGCGGGCGTGAATCTTGCGGCGCTTTGCTTTGGCCATGACGGGGGAGCGTACCAGGACTCGGCGGCTCCAGAATCGGGCGGTGGTGCTCGTGGGGACCACCCCGTCGGGTCCACTGCTCGTGCCCCTCACCCGTCGGGGCCGGCGTTGCGGTCTCCGGCCGATGCCGGGCCCGTTCGGGTTGCTCATCCGGGGCCGGTCGATCATCGGCCGGGGTATGACGGTGGCACTGCCGTGGTACGGACTTGCGGCCGACGGGGTGGTCACCTCTCGGGGCGTGCTCCACCCCGGACGGATCGTGTGGGCACCGCGCCCCACCTGCTGGATGGTCGAGGTCGCCGAGGCGTCGGCGCTGCCTGAGGTGGGGGATCGGATGGTGGCGGTCCCTATCCTCGCCGCGTGGCCGGACGACTGATTCTTTGCGCCGGGCCGATCGGCAACCTGGGTGACGCCGCCCCACGGCTCGCCGAGGCGCTGCGTCAGGCGACCCTGGTCTACGCCGAGGACACCCGGCGCAGCCGGGTGCTGTTGGACCATCTCGGGGTGGACACGCCGCTGCGGTCCTACTTCGTCGGCAACGAAGCCGAACGCGCCGGGGAACTCGAGGCACACCTGGCTGCGGGGGAGGTCATCGCCCTCCTCACTGATGCCGGCAGCCCCGGCATCGCCGTCGTCA
>CAYYIA010000206.1:0-3842 GCA_964471875.1 uncultured Acidimicrobiia bacterium | reverse complement strand
CCGGCGACACGGGATGAATGACTATCCACGAATGGCGCGAGTGGACTAGTCCCCGGCCATACCGGTGACGATGCGGGGGCCGGTGTCTCCCTGGAACACCCGGCCCGACGACAGCCAGGCCGACAAGTCGGTGAAGCCCATGGGGCGGGCCACGTAGTAGCCCTGGGCCATGTCGCAGCCCGCAGCGTGCAGGAGATCCCAGGTTCCCCGGTTCTCGATGCCCTCGGCGACGACCCGCATCCCCAGCGAGTGCACCAGCCCGGTCGTCGAGGTGACGATCTTGGCGAGCCGCTCGTCCACCGCCATGTCCATGACGAACGAGCGGTCGATCTTCACCTCGTCCACCGGCAGGCTGCTCAGGTAGGCGAGCGACGAGTAGCCGGTACCGAAGTCGTCGATCGACAGCGTCACCCCGATCTCGTCGAGCGATCCGAGCACCAGTCGGGCCCGCGCCGAGTCGGCCATCATCGTGGTCTCGGTCACCTCGAGGGTCACTGCCTGGGGGTCGACGTCGTACTCGCCGATGAGGCGGGCAACGAGGTCGGGGAAGTCGGGGTCGTTGAGCGACGAGGCGGCGATGTTCACCGCGATGCCGAGTTGGTGGCCATCGGCGCGCAGTCGGCCGCGATCGCGGAAGGACACCCGCAGCACGTGTTCGGTGAGGGGGCGGATCAGACCGGTGCGTTCGGCGAGGCCGATGAATTCGTCCGGGGGCACGAACCCGTGGCGGGGATGCAGCCAGCGCGCCAGGGCTTCGACGCCGCGCACCGAACCATCGGCGAACAACGCCTTGGGCTGATAGTGCACCGCAAGCACACCGGCTTCGATGGCGTCGCGCAACTCCCCGGCCAGGGCGAGCCGCCTCGTGCTGTAGCGATCGCGCTGCGGGTCGTACACCTCGAAGGTGGACCGCACCGCCTTGGCCTCGTACATCGCCACATCCGCGCGCCGCAGCAGGGTGGCGCCATCGGTCCCGTGATCGGGGGCCATGGCGATCCCGATGCTGCCCGTGACCTGGATGGCGAGGCCCTCGTTGGTAAAGGGCCGCTGGATGATCAAGCCGATGCGGCGCGCCCACTCGGAGACCTCGGCGACCCCGCGCACCTCACGCAGCACCACCCCGAACTCGTCACCGCCGAGCCTGGCCACGTGATCGTCGCCTACCGCCTCGGACAGTCGCATCGCCAGGTCCTGGAGCAACGCATCGCCGCGCTGGTGACCGAGGGTGTCGTTGACCTCCTTGAACCGGTCGAGGTCGATGAGGAGTACGGCGACACGCGCCTCGGTGTCCCGGGCCCGACGCAGGGCGTCTTCGATCACGATGGTGAAGTGGAGTCGGTTGGGCAGTCCGGTGAGGGCGTCGTGGAGCGCCTGATGCTCCTTCTGCCCCATTTCGCGACGCAACCGATCGACGAGACGGCCCCGCTCGAAGGCGACCTTGGCCTGACGGGCCAGGGTCTCGAACAGGCGCAGGTCGTCGGCGCCAAACGAGGCACCCCGGTCCGGTGAGCCGACGACCAGCATCGATGCGGTGCCGCCGTCGCCGTACATGTAGGCCACCATCCCGGAAGTCACCCCGCGCTGGCGGTAGTGGGCGGCGATGGCGGCCGGGGAGTCGGGCAGGGAGACCACCTTCATCCCGGCGGGAGCATCATCTGCAAGGGCTTCGACCAACGCCGGCGGAGCGGGGCGACGGTGCGGCGGGGTGATCCCCTCGCTGAGGGTTGCAGTCGATTCGACGCCGCGCGAGAGCACCACCTCGGCGAAGCGAGCGGAGAACAGGCGTCGCGCCTGATGCAGCGTGGCGTCGAGAAGTTGCTCGGTGTCGGCGGCCCCGTCGATGGCGCTGGTGAACTCGTGGACCGCCTCGAGGTTCTCAAAGCGCTGGGTGAGCGACCCGTACACCTGGAACCCGATGTAGAGACCGATGCTCACCAGGAGCACGACAGCGAGCGATAGCGGCTCGCGCCAGAAGAGCGCCAGCCCTGCCAGGGCGACCAGCGACGCCACCCCCGAGATCAGGAAGCCGACACCGAACGAGCGCACCACCGACCCGACCCGCTCCCCCGGCGACATGATCACGACGCCCGCCACCACCAGGGCCCCGTTGAGGACGAGGGTCGCCACCAGCGTGAGGGCACCGACGGCGAGGCCGATGATCGACACCGGCGAGTGGCTGCCGAGCAGGCCGAGATAGATGGTGAGCGCCACCGCCGAGTCGAGGTAGGCGAGGGAGAGGTTGAATCCCAACTTGGCGCCGCGGTAGCCATCACGGGTGGTGAACGCCACCCCGGAACCGAGCAGCCGGCCGGCGATCATCCCCGTCGGCGAAGCCGCAGCCAGGCCGAGCAACAGGGGGATCTCCGAGAACGAGGCGCTGTGCGAGCCGCCCTTGACGAAGAGACTGATCGAGAACGACTCGGTGATGAGGAACCCGACCGCGATCGCCCACCACGGCAGGGCCATCGGGGGCAGAGGATGCTCGCGGGCGAGCGCCAGCACGTGCAGCGGCACCGCCATGAGGCACACGGCGATGGCGAGCACGGCGAGTCGGGTCCGCGGATCGCGAACCCGAGACGCGGCCTGCACAGGCTCCACGCGTGACCTCTCTCGTTGATTCCCAAAGGATTTGTCGGCGTCCGGGGCGCGACCTGAAGGGATCACTGGCGGGAGTAGCCTCCGCCCATGGCATCCACCGTCCTCGTCGTCAACCCCCGGGCGGGGCGGGGCCGGGTGGGCCGGGAACTCCCCCGGCTGGTGGCGACCCTGACCGAAGCCGGCGCCGATCCCACGGTGCTCGTCACCGGACATCCCGGACACGCCGTCGAACTCGCCCGACAGGCCTCCCGGGGGGGAGCGGAGACCGTCGTCGCCGTGGGTGGCGACGGCACCGTCAACGAGGTGGTCAACGGGTTGATCGAGGACGGCAAACCCGTCGGGCCCGCCGCGCTGGGTGTGGTGGCGGCAGGGTCAGGGGCCGATTTCGCCCGCAGCTTCGCCTACCCGCCCCACACCGGCACCAGCCTGCGCGGCATCGTCGGCGAGACCATCCCCCTCGACGTCGGACGGCTCACCTTTGCCACGGAGAAGGGCGAGGCGGTGCGCTACTTCGTCAACGTCGCCGAAGCAGGCATGGGCGCGGCCACGGTGCGCGCCGCGGGACGCCTCCCCCGATTCCTCGGCAAGGTGCGCTACCTGGTCGCCTTCTGGCCGACCCTCGCTCGGTTCCATCCCGGCGAGGTGACCGTCACCGTCAACGGGGAGCGATTCCAGGGCCGCGCCCACACCGCCATCGTCGCCAACGGGCGGTTCTTCGGAGGCGGCATGGGGATCTCGCCGCACTCCGACCCCGACGACGGTGTCGCCGATCTGCAGATCAACATCGGCCCCAAGCGCCAGGCATTCACCTTGATCCCGAAGATCTACAAGGGCACCCACCTCCCCAGCGAGTTGATCGTGCAGATGTCGGGGCGTGAGGGCCTCATCGAGACCGAGCACCCCATGCCCGTCGAAGCCGACGGCGAAATGCTCGGCACCACGCCCCTGCGGTTCGAGATCCTGCCGGGGTTGTTGCGGCTGAGGGCGTGAGGCGTTTCCTCCCCTCTTGGGGGAGGTGGCACGAAGTGCCGGAGGGGGCTTCCCCGGTTCCGCGCGTTCCGTTTCCTCCCCTCTTGGGGGAGGTGGCACGAAGTGCCGGAGGGGGCTTCCCCGGTTCCGCGCGTTCCGTTTCCTCCCCTCTTGGGGGAGGTGGCACGAAGTGCCGGAGGGGGCTTCCCCGGTTCCGCGCGTTCCGTTTCCTCCCCTCTTGGGGGAGGTGGCACGAAGTGCCGGAGGGGGCTTCC
>CAYYIA010000205.1:0-3870 GCA_964471875.1 uncultured Acidimicrobiia bacterium | reverse complement strand
TGCCGAGCGAGGAGCCGACATCCAGGAGCGACTCGATGCCCTGACCGAGACCGGGTACCGGGCGATGGCCAAGGCGCTGACGGGCGCAACCGCCTTTGTGACCTATGGGAACGTCGACCGTCCGGATCGCCTTGCCGCCCATCTTCCCGCGGGCTGCCAGTTCGTCGATGGCACCGTGGTCGAGATCGAGGGATGGATCGTCGGGTTCGCCGGCGGCGGGGTGCCTGCTCTCGGCGTTCCCGGCGAGGTGGCAGACGAGGAGATGAGCCGCAAGCTGGCGACGCTCGGCCCGGTGGAGGTGCTCTGCACCCACGTTGCGCCCGCCGTGGCGCCGCTGAGTTCGGATGTCATCGGTGGGAGGCCCAAGCACTCCCGTGCCGTGCTCGACTACCTGATCACGACTCGGCCCGCGTGGCACTACTTCGGTGACATCCACCAGCCGCAAGCGAGCGGCTGGCGAGTGGGGAGCACCGAGTGTCGCAACGTCGGGTACTTCCGAGCCACGGGTCGCCCGGTACGGCATCGGAAGCGGACGTGAGCGGATCGGACGGCGTCGACCTGGGTCGTCTGGCCGCGGCATACGGTCATCGCGTCGAGGAGGATGCGGCACTGCGTGCCGCGGAGGCGGCGACGGCAGCCCGACTCGGACGAGGCACGGTGGCGATCGATGTCGGCGGAGGTGCGGGAGGGCACGCGGCCGTGTTCGCCGCCTGCGGATCGCGGGTGCTCGTGGTCGATCGTTCGATCGCCATGGCGACGGTGGCGCGCGGCAGCGGCATCCCCACGGTGGTCGGCGACGGGGCCTCGCTGCCGATCGGCGACGCCTGTGCGGACCTGGTCTACTTCCACTTGTCGATTCACCACGGACCATCGGAACGCTGGATCTCCGAGGCGGCACGGGTTGTGGCTCCCGGGGGAGTCGTCTGGGTGTGGACTCTCGCCCCGGAACATCACCGCACGTCGTTTCTGGCCCGTTGGTTCCCGTCCGTCGCTCCCCTCGATGAAGCGCGGTTCCCCGATCCCGGGGTCCTCGCCGAGTCGATGCTGGCGTCGGGCCTGGACGATGCGACGCAGTCTGACCACATCGAGCATGTCACCCGATCTGCGGGGTCGTGGGTGGAGGCCGTGCGCGCCGGGTTCGTCTCCACCCTGCACCTGGTCGACGCCGCCGAGATCGCCGCCGGACTGGCGGCGTTCGAGGCGGCTCATCCCGATCCCGCAGAGCCGGTCGCCTACACGATCGCGTTTCGGCGGGTGTCGGCGACACGACCATCGCTACCCTCCTGATCGTGGAAGGAACCGTTCGTACCTCTGAAGCGACTGCCCCGCCCGCGACCGTGTTCGCGGTGGCGGCGGATCTCGCCGCCTACCCGACCTGGGCGACGGGTGTTGCCGCCGTCGAGATCCTCGAAACCGACGACGCCGGTCGAGCGAAGCGCGCTCGCTTCGAGGTGGACGGGTTCATCAAGCGGATCTCCTATGAGCTCGTGTACGAGTACGACGCACCGCGCCGCATCTCGTGGCATGCCGTGCCCGGGGACGACATCAGGGACATGGAGGGGTACTACGAGTTCCGCCCGCGTGAGGGTGGGACCGAGATCGTGTACGCGCTGCGGGTGGAGCCCGCCTTCGTCGTTCCGGGATTCCTCCGTCGCCAGGCGGAGAAGCAGATCGTGCAGGCGGCGCTGCGCGGGTTGCGCAAGCGTGCCGAGGAGCAGGCCGAGGGTCGATGAGGGTCCTGCTCATCACCGGCAAGGGCGGGGTGGGTAAGACGACGGTTGCCGCGGCCACCGCCCTGCGCGCCGCCGAGCAGGGGCACCGCACCCTGGTGATGTCCACCGATCCCGCCCACAGCCTTGCTGACGCCTTTGCCGTGCCGCTCGGTGACGAGCCCACCGAGGTGATCGCCGGTCTCGCCGGACAGCAGATCGATGCCCAGAGCCGGCTGGAGAGTCATTGGGGCACGGTGCGCGACTACCTGTCGGAGCTCTTCGACTGGGGTGGTGCCAGCGGCATCGCCGCCGAGGAACTCGTCGTCTTTCCGGGGATGGACGAGTTGTTCGCGCTGGCGGAGGTTCAGGATCACGTCACCTCGGGCGACTTCGACACCCTCGTCGTGGACTGCGCCCCGACCGCCGAGACGCTGCGTCTGCTCAGCCTCCCCGATGCCCTGGGGTGGTACATGGAGAAGCTGTTTCCCCTGGAGCGCCGCGTGGCGCGGGTGGTGCGACCGGTGCTCTCACGAGTCATGTCCATGCCGTTGCCTGGCGACGACGTGTTCCAGGCGGGCGAGGGCTTTTACGGCCGCATCGAGGGGGTGCGTCGGGTGCTGGCGTCTCCGGAGATCACGAGCGCCCGACTGGTGATGAACCTGGAGAAGATGGTGGTCGCCGAGGCACGCCGCACCTATACCTACCTCGGGCTCTTCGGCTACGCGGTCGATGCCGCCATCGTCAACCGCATCATCCCCGAGGCTGTCACCGATCCGTACTTCAAGCGCTGGAGGGAGCTCCAGGCCGAACACCTTGCCACCGTGGAGGATGCCTTTGCCGACCTCGCCTTGCTCCGGCTCCGGCTGTTCGACGAGGAGATGGTCGGGGTCGACAAACTGCGGCTGGTGGGAGAGGAGTTGTACGGCGACCGCGATCCGACCAGCCGGCTGGCGGTGAACGCCCCCTTCCGTATGTTCGACCAGGACGGCGAGGTGGTGCTGGCGTTGCGCCTTCCCCTCGCCGAGCGGGGCGAGGTCGATGTCGTTCGCCACCACGACGAGGTCTTCGTGACGGTCGGGCCCTACCGCCGTTCGCTGGTCCTCCCGGACTCGTTGCGGCGGCGCGAGGTCACGGGTGCAAGACTCGCCGAGGGGGAGTTGTGGGTGCGATTCGGGGTGCGGGATGGATGAGGATCAAGCCGAGCCGCAGGACTTGCACGAACTGAGTGACGCTGCCCGCCGCGGGATGCAGCGCGCCGGGGTGCACTTGATGAAGGCGGCGATCGAGGTCGTGGCCGGCCTCAGCGCCTTTCTGGAGGAGATCAACGCCGCCGGCCCAGGATCGCCGCATGACGAGGACGACGACCGGGGACCGCAGCGCATCGAGGTGGAATAGCCGATGCGGCCCGCACGGGCGGGCCGCATCGGTCGTCTGCGGTGGCTTCTTCAGCCGGTGATCTCCACCTTCACCTTGCGGGGCAGCACCTCGGGTCGGCGGGGCACGGTCACCTCGAGGATGCCGTTCTCCGCCTTGGCAGCCACCGTGGTGGCGTCGAGGCCCTCGGGCAGCACCAGGGTGCGACGAAACTCGCCCGAGAAGATCTCACGGCGGTGGAACCCGTTGGTGTCGGCCGGGGGCTCGAAGTGGCGCTTGCCCGAAATGGTGAGCGTGCGGTCTTCGACCGTCACCTCGATGTCGTCGGGGTCGACGCCGGCCACCTCGACGCGAACCACGAGATCCTTCTCGCGATCGAAGACGTCGATGCGGGGCAGCCATCGGGCGATCCCCTGACGCGGCGACTCCATGAGCGCATCGAAATCGACTCGCCCTGGGATCAGGTGTCGGACCAATCCTGGGCCGACACCTGATGGGAGCGAGCGATCGAATTCGATGCGCTCGAGCCGGTCGAAGTCGCGCAGCATGGCGAACGGGTCGAGGGGAGCGAGATCGAGCATGGTCGGATACCTCCTTTATTGGTCTCGATCGCTATAACCTTATAGCAGGTCGCTCATATTCCCGCACACCGGTGGTGGGGGATTGCCCCACCGGGTAACCTTGGGCGATGCAGGTGATCGCCGTCGACTGCGGTGGCACCAAGGTGCGGGTGGCCCGAGCCGACACCGAGGGCCGCCTGACGGGTGTCGTCGAGGCGACCACA
>CAYYIA010000204.1:0-3891 GCA_964471875.1 uncultured Acidimicrobiia bacterium | reverse complement strand
CCCTCCAGTGCCCACATCTCCCTGTTCGAAGCCGCGGCGCTTCGGCGCCAGGGTCGATCCGACGGCGCGCATCCAGCCGTCGGCGAGGCGCAACTCCCCCTTGTCGACGAGGATGCTGTCGGGCTGGGGATGAGGCACGGTGCCGTCGGGATTCATCAGCAGTTCGCGCCGCGTGTAGATGGCGTCGTCGCGGTTGGTCACCGACATCTCGAACAGCTGCGTCATCGTGATCGCCTCGGTGGGACACGCCTCCTCGCAGAGCCCGCAGAAGATGCAGCGCAGCAGGTTGATCTCGTAGACGAAGCCGTAGCGCTCCCCCGGGCTCACCGGTTCGTCGGGCGGGTTGTCCTTCCCGCGCACATAGATACAGCGCGCCGGGCACACCCCGGCACACAACTCGCAGCCGATGCACTTCTCCATGCCGTCGGGGTACCGGTTGAGGACGTGGCGGCCGTGGAAGCGCTGCGGCTTGGACCGCTTCTGCTCGGGGTATTGCGTCGTCACCTTGCGCTTGAAGATCTGACGCAACGGGACGAGGAAGCCAGGGAGCATGCTCATGACCAGGGTGCTCCGAACGACTGCCAGGCGCGCACCAGGGCGAAAAGCACCAGCCACACCAGCGAGATGGGGATGAGGCGCTTCCACCCGAGCGACATCAACTGGTCGTAGCGGAATCGGGGCAGCGTCGCCCGGATCCACACCAGCAGGAACAACAGCGCGTAGGTCTTCACCAGGAACCAGAAGATCGGCACCGCCCAACCCACGTAGGGGAGGTCGGCTCCCGGCCCGAGCCAGCCGCCGAGGAAGAGGGTCACCGCGATGGCGCAGACGTTGAACATGTTGATGTACTCGGCGAGGAAGAACATGGCGAAGCGGAACCCCGAGTACTCGGTGTGATAGCCGCCGACGATCTCGGACTCCGCCTCGACGAGGTCGAACGGCGCCCGGTTGGTCTCGGCCACCGCCGCGGTGAAGAAGATCACGAACGACGGCGCCAGCCAGAACACGAACCAACCCGGGATCGCCCCACGGAACGACCCCTGCTGCAACTCGACGATGGTGGCGAACGACATCGTGCCGAGACCGGCGTCGCCGCCGGCCAACTGCGCCGATGCCAGTACCACCACCGGCACGAGCGCCAGGCCCATCGCCGCTTCGTAGGAGATCATCTGCGCGGTGGCACGCACCCCGCCGAGCAGTGGGTACTTCGACCCGGAGGCCCACCCGGCGAGGACGATCGAATACACCGCCAGCGACGACATCGCCAGCACGAACAGCAGACCGACATTGAGATCGGCCCCCTGCAGGGTCACCGTGGCTTCGCCGATGTGCACCGGGGCGCCGATCGGCACCACCATGAAGATGAGGAAGGCGGGGATCATCGCCGCGATCGGCGCGGCGAGGTACATCCCCACCTCGACTTTGCGGGGCCGGATCCCCTCTTTGAACATCAGCTTCAACCCATCGGCCAGGGTTTGCAGGATCCCGAACGGCCCGGCGCGGTTCGGACCGATGCGGTTCTGCATGAACGCCACCACCCGCCGCTCGAACCACACCAGCACGAGCGCCGTGAGCATGAGCAGCGAGAACACGGCAATGGCCTTGATCAGCCCCGACCAGAGAGGGGTGGTGAAAAGGGTTTCGAGGAAGTCAGTCACTTGCGGCAGCCGCCTCTCGTCAGAGGTGCGGAGTCCCCAGTCTCCAGTCCCCAGTCTCCAAAGAGGAGAGCCGCCGGAACGCCACACGGTCTGGCGCGGGTTCCGGACTGGTGACTGGTGACCGGTGACTGGTGACTCATTTGGTCACCTTCACTTCCAACCCGTTCCCGATCGCTGCACCCAGGTTGAACGGCACGTACACGGTGCCCTTGGCGAGGGTGGCGTCGATTGCCACCGGCATCGTTGCGCTTCCGGCGTTGCCGGTGACGGTGACCCGATCACCGGCGGCAAAGCCGAGGCGGGAGGCGTCGTCGGGATGAAGGTGCGCCGCCGGTTCCGGGGCGAGACGGGCCAGGGAGGGACCGGCGGTGACGATGGTGCCGCCGTCGTAGAGCACGCGACCGAGGTGCAGGGTAAGCGGAGCCGCCGCAATGTCCTTGGCAACGGACTTCGGCACGTGGGTGAATGATCCGGCGTCCACCACGATGCCGTCGCGTCCCCGACCCCAATCCAGGGCGTCCCACGAGACCGCTGCGTAGGCCGGAGCCACCAGCGCGATCTCTTTGGCGATGGCGGCGGCACCTGCCCCCAGCGAACCACCGAGGCGGGTGGCGAGGTCCTCGAGGATCTCCACCACCGGGCGCGACCCCCCCACACCGGGGACGATGCGGTTCGACTTCTGCACCCGCCCCTCGAGGTTGGTCATAGTGCCCTCGACCTCGGTGAAGGTGTCGACGGGCAGGACCACATCGGCGTTGCGGTTCGACTCGGTGAGGAACAGATCGAGGGAGACGAGGAAGGGCCGTCCTCCCCCGTTTCCTCCCCCATAGGGGGAGGTGGCACCGCCGTCCCCGGCGGTGACGGAGGGGGCTTCCCCCGAGAACGCGGCCACTGCCGCCGTGCGATCCGGGTGATCGGCGAGGGGATCGCATCCGAGCAACAGGACCGCACCGATGGAACCGTCCGCCATCCCGGCGAGGATCCCCGCGGTGTCACGACCCGGAGCGGCCACCTGGGTCCCCCACGCTGCGGACAGCGTGGTGCGGGCTGCGGCGTCGCTTGCCGCCACTCGCCCAGGGAGCAGGTGGGGATGCACCCCCATGTCGAAGGCGCCGAGCAGGTTGCCACGCCGTGCCACCGGCAGCACCTTGGTATCGGACAGGGTGAGGGCAAAGGCGGTGACCGCCTCGGCGAGATCGGCGCTTTCGGCGAGACCGGTGCGGCCGACGATGGCCACCACCGGACCCGCGCCGAGGGCGGCACGAACTGCGGCGAGGTCGCCGTCTCCGGCGGCGAGACGCTGCAGCGTGGCGGCACCCTCACCGGGGCGATAGCGCACGACATGGGTGGCGTCGCGGTCGAGACCGGTGGCGCGGGGATGGACCACGACGAGCGTGGCGCCGAGGGCGGTGGCGGCGCGGCGGACCCGCAGGTACAGGACGGGCAGCTCTTCCTTGAGGTCCGGGCCCCAAACGAGGATCGTCTTGGCCCGCTCCAGATCGTCGATGGTGGCGCGACGCGGCACCCCCGAAAGCAAGGCGGCACCGGGATCATCGCCGAGCGAGGCATCGAGGTTGCCGGTGCCGATCACCCCGCGCAGCAGCTTGCCGAAGGCGTAGGCCTCCTCGTTGGTGCCGCGGGCGCCACCGAGTCCGGCCACGGCGGCAGGACCGCGCTCGGCGATCACCGCACCGATGCGGGTGGCGATCAGATCGAGGGCCTCACCCCATGCCGCCTCGTGGAGTTCGCCGTCGGCGCCGCGCACCAGCGGGGTGGAGAGACGTGCCGGGGCGCGCAGATACTCGAAGGCGAACCGGCCCTTGTCGCACAGCCAGCCCTGATTGGTGGCATCCACGTCCACCCCGATGAGGCGCAGCACCTGGTTCTGCGATGCCTGCACCGACACGCGACAGCCCACCGAGCACTGCGGGCAGGTGCTCTCCACCGCTTCGAGATCCCAGGGGCGGGCCCGGAACCGGTACGGCGTGGCGGTGAGCGCCCCCACCGGACAGATCTGGACGGTGTTGCCCGAGAAGTAGGAGTTGAACGGCTGGTCCTCGCTGGCCACCGCGATCTGCTGGCTCGCCCCACGCTCGACAAACTCGATGTACGGGTCACCCGCGATCTCGTCGGCGAACCGGACGCAGCGGGTGCAGGAGATGCAGCGTTCGCGGTCCAGCAGGATCTGGGTGGACAGCGCCACGGGCTTGGGGAAGGTCCGCTTCGGCCCGTC
>CAYYIA010000203.1:0-3899 GCA_964471875.1 uncultured Acidimicrobiia bacterium | reverse complement strand
CCACGGTAGAACTGCAGGTACTCGTCGATCTGGGAGCGCTTCAGCCCCTCGGCGGGCTCATTGATGGGGAGCTTCACGATCCCGGTGCCGTCCCACATCACCTTCGACATGAGTGCGGTGTACTTCGTGCTGATGGCGTCGTCGTCGAAGTGCTTGAGCAGCGTGAATCCGAACACCCGCTCGTAGAACTCGACCCAGTAGTCCATCTTGCCGAGCTCGACGTTGGCGACCACGTGATCGATGAACTCGAGCCCGATCGGTCGCACCACCCGGTCCGGGCGCGGCTCGAAGCCAGGCAGGTCGCCGTCACGCTCCACGAAGGAATGGATCGTGTCCCCGTACGCCTGGATGGCGCTGAACACTGCCCGGCCGCGGGCGTCTTCGACGACATGGGGCTTGGCTGCTGCCTCCGCACCTCGTTCGAGTGCGATCTCGAATGCCGCCTCGGCGTCGGGAACGAGGATGGCGACATCGTGGACGCCGGGGCCGTGACGGTGGACGTGTTCACTCACGGGATGGTCGGGTCCCATCGCACCGGTGACGATGAAGCGGATCTGACCCTGCTCGAGCAGATAGGAGGCGGTTTCCCGGGTGCCGGTCTCGGGACCGCGGTACCCGGTGATCTTGAAGCCGAGCAGGCTGCGGAACACCTGCGCGGTCTGAAATGCGTTGCCCACCCACCATTCCAGGTGGGAGAACCCCTTGATCGGAAAGTTGTCGCGCGCCGCCATCGCCTTGGCGCGAGCGATGTGATCAACGGACATGGTCGGGCCCCTCGGAGATGTTGAGGGGCATTCTGGCGCGTTTGTCGCGGCAGTGGATGGCAGATTGCAGATGGCAGACGGCAGACACCAGATCGCGGCTCGTCCGCTAGGCGTCTGCTGTCTGCCATCTGCCTTCTGCCTTCCTTCACCACAGACCGGCCTTGATCCCGGACGATCGGTACCCTCCGCTCCCATGCCCCTCGAGATCACTCGTCGTGATGGCCGCCGCGAGGCGCTGTCGGGACTCATCGACTACGCCGGACTGTTTCCACCGGCCTCTCTGGGGATGGAGGAGGCGATCGCCGAATACCGCCAGGCTCGCACCGGAACGCATGCCTGGCTCCTGGAGCGATTCATCTGCCCCGCCGGCCGACTCCTCGAACTCGCCGGTGTGCTCACCGCCACGATGACCGGTGGCGAGGAGCCGTGGTCGCTCGTCGTGATCGCCCGGGAGACCGACGCCGGACTGGTCAGCGATTTCGAGGCAGAGATGGCGGGTGCTGCCGATGTCGCGGTGGTCGAGACGATGTTCCCCGAGGCCGGCGACGCCGCGTCAGTGGCCGCCCTGCTCGAGGTGTTTGGCGCGGTCGTGTTCTTCGAGGTGCCGTGGCATTCCTCGGTGGCCGCCTCCCTCGACGTGCTCGCCGCGGTCCGGGAGTCGTCCGGGCGGGCTCTCGGCGCAAAGGTGCGGTGTGGGGGACTCGCTCCGGAGGCCTTCCCTCCGCCCGAGGTGCTCGCGGAGTTCCTTGCTGCCTGCCGTGATCGCCGGATTCCGGTCAAGGCGACGGCAGGTCTGCATCATCCGATCCGCCATGTCGATCCGGTGACGGGCTTCACGCATCACGGCTTCCTCAACCTCCTCGCCGCCACCGCGTTCGCCTACCAGGGGGAGCGATCCTCGCTTCTCACCGAGGTGCTCTCCGAGTTCGACAGGGACGCCTTCTCGCTCGACGTCCGGGGCCTGCGATGGCGGGATCATGCAGTTGACCCGGCCACGCTTGCCGATGCCCGCACCGATCTCTTCGTCGGCTACGGATCGTGCTCGTTCGACGAACCCGTGGCGGACCTCACCGCACTCGGCATGGTCCCGGATCCGTCGTGACACCGCGCATCCCCATTCCCGCGGGGAGTGACTTCCCCCTCGAGAACCTTCCGTTTGGAGCCTTCGATCCGGGGGACGGCCCGCGCCTCGCGGTGGCCCTCGGCGATCACGCGGTCGATCTGCGCACTGCTGCCGAATCCGGGCTCCTTCCGCACCATGACGCCCTGTCGGCGCCGTCGCTCAACCCCTTCCTCGCCCTGGGGAGACCGGCATGGACGGAGACCCGCATCGCCCTCACGGAGTTGCTCACCACCGACCGGTTCGATCGACTGCCACCCGGGGCGGTGCACCCCCGAGCGGCGATACGGATGGTCCGACCCTTCGACCCCGGTGACTTCGTCGACTTCTACTCATCCATCCACCACGCCACCAACCTTGGTCGGCTGTTCCGCCCCGGCACCGAGCCGCTCAATCCCAATTGGCGGCATCTCCCGGTCGCCTATCACGGACGGAGCAGCAGCATCGTCGTGTCGGGAACCCCGGTGCGGCGGCCCCGGGGGCAGGTCAAACCGGGCGACGAACCGCCCCGCACTGCACCGAGCGCGGCACTCGATTTCGAACTCGAGGTGGGCTTCATCACGGGCCCGGGCAACCCGCTGGGTCGATCGATTGCCGCCGCTGCCGCCGCCGACCACATCTTTGGGCTGGTGCTCGTCAATGATTGGAGTGCACGCGACATCCAGCGTTGGGAGTACGTCCCGCTCGGACCGTTCCTGGGCAAGTCGTTTGCCACGTCGGTCTCGCCGTGGGTGGTGACCCTCGAGGCCCTCTCGCCCTACCTCGTGCCCGGGGTCGTCCAGGATCCGGAACCGGTCGAGTATCTCCGCGCCCGCGGATCCTGGGCGCTCGACCTCGACCTCGAAGTGGCGATCCAACCATCCGGGATGACCGAACAGGTGGTGACACGCACCAACTTCGCCGACACCTACTGGACCATGGCGCAGCAGCTGGCCCACGTCACCATCAACGGCACGAATGTCCGACCCGGCGACCTCTACGCCTCCGGAACCATCTCCGGTCCGGAACGGGGGAGCGAGGGGAGCCTGATCGAACTCACCCGCAATGGCGCCGAGCCGCTGCGATTGGCCGGCGGCGTTGAACGCACCTTCCTCCGCGATGGCGACACGGTGATCCTGCGCGGCTGGTGCCAGCGCCCCGGCCTACCGAGGATCGGGTTCGGGGAGTGCGTGGGGAGAGTGGAACCCGCGCTGGGAGTTTGAGTACGGTCGGAACAGATGTCAGATCTCAGATGTCAGATTTCAGGGCGGCGCTCCGCGCCGCAATCCGGAGTCCGGCGCCTGACATCTGAAATCTGACATCTGAGATCTCGCCACCCAAATGCGACGATCTCGGACGCTCTCCTGGCGTTACCCTTCCCGCAATGCTCAACTTCTCCCTCGGCGGGAAGGTGTATCCGTCGATCACGGTCACCATCACCGCCGACTCCATCGCCGCCTACGCCGCGGCGTCCGGGGACATGAATCCGCGTCACCTCCCTGGTCCTGATCAGGTGGCGTCGGTGGTCTTTCCGGTGGTGCATGGGCTGCCCTTGCTCGGGGTGATCACCACCGATCCCGAACTCCAGGTGGACAATCCCCTCATGATCGTGCACGGCGAGGAGGAGATCATCCACCATCGTCCGGTTCGCCCTGGTGAGACCCTCGTGCTCACGCCGTCGCTGGTGTCGGTGGAAGACAAGGGGAAGGGGGCCACCTTCGTGGGGCGGGTCACCGCCACCGCCCCCGATGGCGAAGTGGTCAATGAACAGTCGGCGACGATCTTCGTGCGCGGTGCCGGGAGCGGGACCGACCGGCCGCCGTCATCGAAGCCGGAACCGGCCCGGCGCGGCGAGACGACGGCATCGTTCACCAAGCACGTCGCGGTTGGGATGCCTTCTGCGTATGCGGCCGCATCGGGCGACCACAACCCCATCCATCTCGACGAGTCCGTCGCTCGCATGGTCGGTCTCCCCGGAGTCATCAACCACGGCCTGGGCACGCTGTCACTCGTGGCGGGGGGCCTCGTCGAACATG
>CAYYIA010000202.1:0-3913 GCA_964471875.1 uncultured Acidimicrobiia bacterium | reverse complement strand
GTGGCGACTGTAGCAGCCGACAGCTGACAGCAAGACCGGATGCGGGGCACCGGGTTCCGGACGGCTAACGGGCAACGGGCAACGGGCAACGGGACTGGCAACTCGCCTTACGCCAGTACCTCCAGCATCGGCCGCAGCTTCAGCCGGGTTTCCTCGAGTTCGGCGGCGGGCAGGCTGTCGGCCACGATCCCGCTCCCGGCGTAGGCGACGGCGGTGTCGCCCCGCAGCAGGGCGCAGCGCAACCCGATGGCGAGTTCGCCGTCACCGGTCTCGTCGGCCCAGCCGATCCCCCCTGCGTACCAGCCGCGCTCGATCGCCTCGACCCGGGCGATGAACCGCTGTGCCTCGATCCGGGGCACTCCGCCGACTGCGGCAGTGGGATGGAGCGCCGCCGCCAGTTCCAGGATCCTCGCCGACGTCGTTCCCGAGATCGGCGTGGCCAGGTGCTGCACCGACGGGAAGCGGTGCAACTGCGGGGTCGGAGATCGATGCAGTCCGGCAACGAGAGGGTGCAGTCGAGACAGCGCGTCGGTGATCACGAGTTCATGCTCGGAGCGATCCTTGGCCGAGGCGAGGAGCGCGTCTCCGAGGCGACGATCCTGCTCTGCATCCGCGCTGCGGGGAGCCGAACCGGCGAGTGGGCTGAGATGCACGTGCTCCCCGCGTCGCGCCACGAGCAACTCGGGACTGGCGCCGACGAACACCCCATCGCCCTCTTGCCACCCGAAGACCCACGATGAAGGGTGGGCGGCACGCAACCGCGCCACGACGGCAAAGGCGTCGATCGGCAGGGAGCGTCGCACCACGACCGAACGCGCCAGAACCACCTTGGCAAACGACCCCGCCTTGATCGCCCCCACCGCCTCATCGACGATGCCGACGTAGTCGGCGGGAGCCGGGCGCGCCTCCACCTCCTCGTCGGCCTCCCCGGCGTCCGCCACGGGGGCCGGACGCTCCAGCGTCGAGAGCAGCGTGAGGAGCGCGCCGCCATCCGAGCCGGGGGGCACCGCCATGACGAGATGCGACTCGCCGCCCTCGCGGATCACGGTGACTTCGGGCACCACCGCTGCGGCCGGGGCGAAGCCGTCCCATGCGGCGCTCGAAGGCTCTCCGTCATCGAATGCGAATCCCGCGAGCAAGGTCGAACCGACGGGGAGATCGCGCGTCGGGCCATCGACGGCAAGCAGTCGCCCCGGGCCTTCGGAGGAGAAGCGACGGGCGGCGCCGATGCCCCCGATCGAACGCCCTTCCGGCGAGGCAAAGAACCCGGCGAAGCCAAACGCCGCCGCCCCGGACCGCACCAGATCGAGCGGATCGACGTCCACGGCCACCGAGATCACCCGGAAGGCCCGGGAAGGAACCCCCAACCGCCCTTCGAGGGCGGAGAGGGCAGAACGCGGGAGGAGCATGGGGGGATGGTATGCCGAGGAAGGAAGGGGCTAGGCAAGAAGGGGCTAGGCAAGGAGATCCGTGGGGAGTGTGCGAAGTCCGCTGTGCGTCCCTCCCTCGCCCTCTCGCTCCTAGCCCCTCGCCCCTGCTTCCCTAGCCCCCACGTCTACGGCTCCGTTACCAACCCCTCGACAAGTTCTGCGACCGTCTCCGGCTTCTCCATCGGGAGGAAGTGGCTGGCTCCGGGATACGACACGAGCGTGGCGTGGCGGAACCGGGCGGCGAGGGTTGCCGCGAAGTCGGGGGGATGGCTGTCGGAGTGCTCCCCCACGACGATGGTCACCGCGATGTCGATCTCCCCGAGACGATTCCAGGCGCCGTGCGCCGTCGCCATGCGATAGAACTCGGCCTCGGTCGCCGGAGCACAGGCGAGGTGGCGTCGATCGTCCGGGCCGTCACGAAACCCGTGCTCGACGTAGAGATCGAGCGCGGCATCCACCCATCGGGCGAACGGGCCGCGACGATGGAACGCCGCCCGGGTCTCGGCACGCGTGGAGAATGAAGTTCGCCGTCGCAACGCGCCATCCACGAGCGGGTGCGACTCGGCGCGGGCGAAAGGGCCCGGAAACACGATGGGCTCGATGAGCACGAGGTGGCGAAACGAGCCCGGGTGAAGGATCTCGGCCATGGCCAACGCCGCAGCCCCTGAGGAGTGCCCCACCCCGACACGCGGCCCTTCGAGGGTTGCCGCCCAGGCGGCAGCATCGCGGCCCAAGTCCCACCAGTCGAATGGTGGGGATCCGATCTCGGATGCCCCGTGTCCACGCTGATCGATGGCCAGCGCACGTATCCCGGCGACTCTCCCCCAGACCGGCCGCCACAACTCCTTGCAGAACCCATTGGCATGGACGAAGAGGACGCCAGGACCCGAGCCATGAGCCTCGCCGGCAAGGGAAAGGCCGTCGTGGGAGGTCAGCTGGGATTCAGTCACCAGTCACCAGTCACCAGTCCGGACGACCTTGGGCGCTACTGGAGACGGGAGACTGGAGACTGGAGACTCCTCAGCTGAGCGGATACATCTTCTCGATGCGCTGGTCGTCGACTTCGAAGGTGACCTCGCTGTCGACACGAATCACGCCATCGATGCGGCGGGTGAGTTCTTCGAGCAGGTGGGCTTCGGTGCGGTTCTCCAGTACGCCCGACAGCGAGACGACACCGTCCTTCACCGATACCTGCACCACGGCGGGATCGAGGAACAGCAGGCGTCGCACGATGTCCTCGCGAATCTCGTCCTCGATGACCTCGTCGGGCTTGGTGAATGCATTGACGACGTCGGCGCGACTGATCACGCCAAGCAGCTCGCCAGCGGGCCCGACCACGGGGAGGCGCTTCACTCGGCGACTCGACATGATCCGCGCTGCCTCGCTCAAGGTGGCCTCCGGGGCGACGGTGAGCACCTGTTCGGTCATCACCTGGCCGACCGTGTCGGCCGCGGGCGGTGCGGTCGGCTCGTCGCCGAACAGCGCATCGAGCAGGCTGAAGCGATACGGCTGGTCCCGATTGGCCTCCTGCCGCAGGAAGTCCCCCTCGGTCACGATCCCGACCACCTTGCCGCCGGACACGACCGGGAGTCCGCTCACCTTGTGGCGGACCATGAGCCGGGCCGCCTCCTTGAGGGGCGTGTCGGGTGTGGTGGTGATGGGATCCGTGGTCATGAGATCGCGGACCTTCATGACTCCTCCTCGTGACGCCGTGCAACGAGGACGTCGCACGGCGCGTGGTTGACGACGCGATGGCTGGTGCTTCCCAAGAGGAGCGATGCGATCTCGCCCCGGCCTCTGGTGCCAACTACCACCAGGTCGGCATCGACGGCCTCGGCATGGGCAACGAGGGCGTCGGGTGGATATCCCTCGAGGTCGATGCCGTGAACCGTCACCTTGGCGGTGTCGATGATGGGACGCATCCGCTGCCACACCTGATTCCGTTGGGCCGCGGCGAACTCCTCTCCCACGCTGGGCACGCCCCCCATGGCGGCGAGCACCGTGGCAGGCACATGGGACACGAACACCGCATCGACCTCGGCCCTCAGCTTCTCGGCGTACCGAATCGCGGTGCGCAGGGCGGCCTCGCCGGCGGGGCTGTCATCGACGCCGACCACGATCTTCATTGCGGCCATTGCTCCGGCGGGTAGCGGTGCTCCTTCTCGGCGTCGATGCGGGCGGCGTAGGCGGCCGCCTCGCTGCGACGGCTCATCTCGAGCTTGGCGAGGACATTGGACACGTAGTTCTTCACCGTCTTCTCGGCGAGGAACATCTCCTCGGCGATCTGGCGGTTGGTGAGGCCGGCGGCGATGTAGTCGAGGATCTTGCGCTCCTGCTTGGACAGACGCGACAGCAGAGGATCGTCGGCCTCTTCCCCACGGATCCTGCGGAAGACTCGATCGGTCATCTCGGGATCGAGCAACGACTCGCCGCGACCGACCTTGCGGACGCTCTCCACGAGATCGTTGCCCTTGATCTGCTTG
>CAYYIA010000201.1:0-3970 GCA_964471875.1 uncultured Acidimicrobiia bacterium | reverse complement strand
ACGTATCCAAGATTGACGATGTCGGATCTCTCCAGGGTGGCGTCGGGCCTGAAGCCGGGGCCGGAGAAGGCGTAGAGACCGGCGCCGGAGGCCATGCGCACGATCACCGAGATGCGGGGCACGGTGGCCTCGGCGATCGCGGTGAGCATCTTGGCGCCAGCGCGGATGATGCCCTGGCGCTCCACTTCGGTGCCGATCATGAACCCGGGGACGTCGGCAAGGAAGATCAGGGGGAGGTTGAAGGCGTCGCACAGCCAGATGAATCGCGCCGCCTTGTCCGCCGAGTCGACGAAGAGCACCCCGCCGAGATGCTCCGGCTGGGATGCCACCACGCCGACGGGCCGGCCTCCGAGGCGGGCGAAGGCAGTGATGACCTCGGGGGCAAACAGCTCCTTGATCTCGAGGAGGCTCCCCTCGTCGAACAGCGCCTTGAGGAAGTCGTGCATGTCGTAGCCCTGGCGCGCATCGGACGGAATCACCGAGCCGGCATCGATGGCTTCGGCGTCTTCGTAGTCGTAGAGCGGGGGTGGCGACGAGTAATCGGCGGGGAGATAGGAGAAGTACGCCCGCGCCCAGGAGATGGCCTCCTCGTCGCTTTCGACGAGCGCATCACCACATCCGCTCACCGAGCAGTGCATGCGGGCGCCACCCATCTCCTCGAGGGTGGTGTGTTCGCCGATCACCATTTCGGCCATCCGCGGCGACCCGAGGTACATCGAAGCGTTGCCCTCGACCATGATCACGACATCGCAGAATGCCGGGATGTAGGCACCGCCGGCTGCCGATGGGCCGAAGAGGCAGCACACCTGGGGGACGCGTCCCGACAGCCGAACCTGGTTGTAGAAGATGCGCCCGGCGCCGCGGCGGCCGGGGAAGAGGTCCACTTGATCGGTGATGCGGGCACCGGCCGAGTCGATGAGGTAGAAGACCGGGAGTCGCTCGTCGTAGGCGGCTTCGAGCGCCCGCACCATCTTCTCCACGGGGCGCGCACCCCACGATCCCGCCTTGACCGTGGGGTCATTGGCGATGACCACCACAGGACGGCCTTCGACCGTGCCCCGACCGGTGACGACGCCGTCGGCTCCGAGGCCGTCGCCGAGTGCATTGGCGAGGAGACCGTCCTCGACGAACGAACCGCGGTCGCAGAGGAGCTCGACGCGGGTGCGGACCGGGAGCTTGCCCTGCTCGGGCAGGCGCTCGCGATAGCGCTCCGGCCCGCCGAGCCGGGCGCGGGCAGCCTCGGCGGCAAAGCGCTCGCCCGCGGGGCGGGGATCCTGGTTCACCGCAGCTCCCTCGTCTGGCGTCGTCGGGCGATCAAGCGTATCGGAGTGCCCGTGAACTCGTAGTGCTCGCGCAGTCGTCCTTCGAGGAACCGCAGGTAGTCGGGGCCGACCGCTCCCCCACGGACGAACAGGATGATCGTCGGCGGATCGACGTCCACCTGAACCGCATAGAGGATCCGGCCGCGGCGTCCGCCTCGCGTCGGCGGCGGATGGGCTTCCTGCCACTGGATCACCTGCCGGTTCAACTCGGGCGTAGGAATCCGCTGTCTCCGTGCCGCCAGCACCTCGGAGATGGCAAGGCCCAGTCGCTGCATGCGGGCTCCGGTCAGGGCCGAGATGCGCAGGACGGGCGCCCACGAGACGAAGGCGAGGCGATCGCCCACATCGGTGACGGTGCGCTCCTTCTGCTCCTCGTCCGCGGCGTCCCACTTGTTGAGGAGCACGATCAGGCCGGCACCCGCCTCGACGATCTGCTCGGTGAGGCGCTGCTCCTGATGAGTCACGCCCTGGGTGCCGTCGATGATGAGCAACACGACGTCGGCGGCATCGAGCATCTCACGTGCCTGGTCGACGGCGAGCGCCTCGGTGCGGGTATCGATGCGAGGGGCGCGACGGATTCCTGCGGTGTCGATCACCCGATAGGTGGTTCCGTCCACTTCGATGATCGTGTCGATGGGATCCCGGGTGGTTCCCGGCTGATTGCTGACGAGCACCCGCTCTTCACCGGCGAGGCGATTGAGCAGGGTCGACTTGCCGACATTGGGTCGACCCAGGATGGCGAGTGTGGGGATGTCGGGAACACCAGGTGCCGCGGTCTCCGTCGGAAAGCGGGCGACGATGGCGTCGAGCAGATCGCCCACGTTGCGGCCATGCAGGGCGCTGACGGGATGTGGCTCGCCCAGTCCGAGCACCCAGAGGTGGCCCAGGTCGCGATCGACAGTGGCCCCATCCGCCTTGTTGGCCACGAGGAGGAAGGGGGTTCCCGAGCGTTGCACGATGCGGGCTACAGCCAGGTCCTCGTCGCTCACGGGTGTCGTGGCGTCGGTGACGACCACCACCACATCGGCTCCGGCCACTGCGGCTTCCGCCTGATGGCGCACATCGGCGGTGAGCGAGTCGCCGGCGGTGTCCCAGCCCCCGGTGTCGACGATGAGAAAGCCGCGTCCGGCCCAATCCGCCTGGAACTCGCGTCGGTCCCGGGTGACCCCGGGCTTGGCGCCCACCACCGCCGCCCCGCGCTTGAGCACGCGGTTCACCAGAGTGGATTTGCCGACATTGGGTCGTCCCACGACGGCGACGACTGGGAGACGGCTCATGGCAGGAGACGGAGGGGCATCGGGGCAGGATAGGGAGGCTGTCGCCGGGGTTTCCCTATCCTCCGCAGATGGTCGACACGGTGTTGCTGGCAGAGCCGCGCGGGTTCTGTGCCGGAGTCGAGATGGCGATCAAGGCCCTCACCTGGATGGTGGGCCTGTTCGAACCGCCGGTGTACTGCTACCACGAGATCGTGCACAACGCCGCCGTGGTGGGCATCTTCGAGCGCGCCGGGGTGGTCTTCGTCGATTCGATTGCCGATGTCCCTGCAGGTGCCGCGGTGATGCTGTCGGCGCATGGATCGGCACCCGAAGTCGCACTGGCGGCGTCGCGCACGAGCGCGGTGATGATCGACGCGGTGTGCCCGCTCGTCACCAAAGTGCACCACGAGGTGAAGCGGCGCGCCGATGAGGGCTACCAGGTCATCTATGTGGGCCATGACGGCCACGACGAGGCCGTGGGCACCGTGGCAGTGGCCCCGGCGGCGGTGACCCTGGTCGATCCCGCGACCGGTCTGGCCGATTTCGCCCCCGCGGATCCCTCCCGAGTCGCTCTGCTCGCTCAGACCACCCTGGGGGTATTCGAGTGGCAGTCGGTGCTCGCCGAAGCCTCGGCGCGCTATCCGGAGTTGTGGACGGCCCGCCGATCCGATCTCTGCTACGCCACCACGAACCGCCAAAGCGCAGTCACCACGCTCGCCGAGAGCGCCGAGGTCGTCCTCGTCGTGGGGTCGGAGAACTCGTCGAACACTCAGGCGCTGGTGCGCGTGGCGCGTGCCAGTGGCATCCCCGCCTACCGGGTGGAGGGTCCGGAGTCGGTGGACCCGGCCTGGTTCGCCGAGGCTCGCGTCGTCGGCGTCACGGCCGGCGCTTCGGCGCCAGACGCCTCGGTCAGGGCGGTGATCGCGGCGGTGGCACCGCGCCACGGTGTGCGCACGGTGCGGGTCACCGAAGAGGGCGAGTACTTCCCTCCCCCGCCGCAGTTGCGTGGATTCATCGAGGCGCTGCAGGCGGCAGTCGAGGGCGGCGTGGGCTGTCGGACGCCGGGCCGACCGGGCCCCCTCGACGAGGATCGCGCCTGGGACGCCACCCGCGCCCTCGATCTCCTCGCCTCCAAGGGAGCCTGAGACCCTCAGACCGTCCCCACCAGGTCGAGGATCCGGCTGACGACATCCGCCACGCCGAGCCCCGAGGTGTCGATGAGCACCGCATCGTCGGCAGGTCGTAACGGGGACGTCGCCCGTGAAGAGTCGAGATGGTCGCGCCGCTCCATCTGCGCCACGAGGTCCTCGAGCGAGGCGCCTGCTGCCTCGGCATCACCCGCCCTCCTTCGGGCACGGAGGGCGACATCGGCCGTGAGGTAGACCTTCACCC
>CAYYIA010000200.1:0-3992 GCA_964471875.1 uncultured Acidimicrobiia bacterium | reverse complement strand
ATCGGCTTCGTCCCGGGATCACCATCGGGGCCACGCACAGTGACTCGGGACAGATTGGGCCTGCTTCGGTTTGACGGACATCCACCATCAGGGGTTCTGCCCCGGAGAGGATGCCCATCATGTCCAACAGCAAGGATCGGAAGGCCCGTCGGGCGCGCCGGTCGTTCACGCCGGAGTTCAAGGCTGAGATCGTCGAGCAGTGCCGTCGCGGGGACCGGTCGATCCCCGAGGTGGCCCGCCAGTTCGACCTCACCGAGACCGCGGTGCGCGACTGGGTCAAGCAGGCCGACATCGATGCCGGGGACCGTCCCGGGCTGACCAGCGCAGAGCGCGATGAGCTGGCCCAGTTGCGGCGGGAGAACCGCCGGCTGCGCGAGGACGTCGAGATCCTGCGGCGTGCGACGGCTTTCTTCGCGAAGGAGACCCGGTGAAGCTCGATCCCTTCATCGAGGCGGAGAAGCAGCAGCACGGCTCGAGCATCAAGCGGTGCTGCGAGCTGTTCGAGGTCTCCCGAGCCGCCTACCACCAACGCCGCAACGCGGTCCCGTCGTCCCGCCAGGTCCGCGACGACGAGCTGACCGCCAAGATCCGACAGATCCACGACGACTCCGACGGCACCTACGGGTCGCCGCGGGTGACCGCCGAGCTGCGCCGCCAGGGGGAGGTGGTGGGACGCCGTCGGGTGGTCCGCTTGATGCGCCGCGACGGCCTGGAAGGCCGGGCCAAGAAGCGATGGCGGGCCACCACCATCGCCGATCCCGACGCGGCCGCGGCCGCGGACCGGATCGGGCGGGCGTTCAACACCGGTGGGCCCGTCGACGCCCGCTACGTGGGCGACATCACCTACATCGCCACCTGGCAAGGCTGGGCGTACCTGGCCACCGTCATCGATCTGGCCACCCGCCGGGTGGTCGGCTGGGCCCTCGCCGACCACATGCGCACCGCACTGGTCGAAGACGCCCTCAAGATGGCGTTCGTGCACCGCCGGCCGCCGCCCGGGCTGATCTTCCACTCCGACCGCGGCTGCCAGTACACGAGCGGCGACTACGCCCGCCTCGCCGCCGACCACGGTGTCGTGTTGTCGGTGGGCCGCAAGGGCCAGTGCTGGGACAACGCGGTGGCCGAGTCGTTCTTCGCGACCATCAAACGCGAGCTCATCGACACCCGGGTCTGGCCCACCCGGACCGGGCTGCACCGGGCCGTGTTCGCCTGGATCGAGGGCTGGTACAACACCCGGCGCCTGCACTCCAGCCTCGGCTACCGCACCCCCGCCGAAGCCGACCGCGACCATCACCCCATCAACCGCCCCAAGGCGGCATGATCAACACAACCAACCTGTCCGCCAAAGCGCGTCAGGCCCAGATCGATGCGTCTATCGCTCAGGACGCGGGATGCTTCGATTCCCTCAGCAGGTGCCACGACATGCGGCGCATGGGAGGACGGTCCGGCCCACGGAGGCCCTGCTGCATGATGGAGCAGCTGCTGTGACTCAATCGTCAGGAAGGGACCGAGAGCGCTGTCGTCGTCAGCATCTCCCGCGTGATCGACCTCGGGGCCAGTGGGACCGATGGTCACCCCCGCGAATTCGACTCCTTCTGCGAGCAACTCTTCGAGCTGCGAGCGCTTGCCCCCGGTGAGCATGAGAAGTTGGAACCGCGTGCGTAGGTAGTCCGCAGGATCGGATCGATAGAACGATTCGTTGAAGCGGGCGACCTGTTCGTCCTCAGGATCTTGTGCATCCTCCGTCACCACGTGATGATGCCTTCCCGGCGGGGCGGCCCACCCGCCAGTTTCACCAGCGGCTCACCCCGTTCCCACGCGTACGGACGCGACGTCAGACACCCCGAGTAGCCTGAGTTCACGAGCCTCGATGGCCGGCTCGGCGTCATTCTCGGGCCACGGGCCCATCGGCCGTCCAGTCCCCTTTCGTGGGTGCGCCTCGGCGCGCCCGGCCAGGAGTCCGGATGGCCAGCATCGACAAACGACCCAACGGCAAGTGGCGTGCCCGGTACCGGGAGCACCCCGGTGGACCGCAACGCGCCCGGCACTTCGACCGCAAGGTCGACGCCGAGCGCTTCCTCACGAACGTCCAGAGCCGTCTGCTCGACGGCTCCTACATCGACCCAAGCGCCAGCCAGCAGACGCTACGCGACTACGCCGCCGCATGGCAGACAGGACAAGTCCACCGGCCGACCACCGTCGTCCAGGTCGACGCCCACCTGCGCAACCACGTCCTCCCCCACTTCGGCGACCGCCCGGTCGAGTCGATCCGACCCAGTGAGATCCAGGCCTGGGTGAAGGGACGGGCGGAGGTGCTGGCGCCGTCGACCGTCGAGGTCGTGTTCCGGATCTTCGCCGCCATCCTCAACGCCGCGGTCGACGACCGGCTGATCGCCCGTAACCCCTGCATCGGCGTTCGACTCCCCCGCCAGGCCAACCGGCAGGTCGAGCCGCCCACGGTCGAGCAGGTCGAGACCCTCATCGGCGCCATGCCCGACCGCTACCGGCCCCTCGTCACCCTCGCCGCCGGAACCGGCCTTCGCCAGGGCGAGTGCTTCGGTCTGACGGTTGACCGAGTCGATTTCCTGCGTCGGACGATCCGGGTCGACCGTCAACTCGTCCTCGCCGGCAAGGGCCAACCCGAGTTCGGTCCACCGAAGACCGAGGCGTCGGTGCGGACGGTGCCGCTCCCCGATGTCGTCGGCTCAGCTCTGGCCTCTTACCTCAAGCGCTACCCCACCACCGGGGACGGGCTGGTCTTCACCAACGAGAAGGGTGGCCCCATCCGCTGCAATCGGTTCGGTGAGCTCTGGCGCACCACCGTCGATCAGGCCGAACTCAGCGGCCTCCGCTTCCACGACCTGCGTCACTTCTACGCCTCACTGCTGATCCGCCCCGGCGAGTCCGTGAAGGTCGTCCAGGCCCGCCTCGGCCACGCGTCAGCGTCCGAGACCCTTGACACCCACTCGCATATGTGGCCCGACACCGAGGAACGCACCCGAGCCGCCGTCGACGAGGTGCTCGGCACGAGTCACACGGGCGAGGAGCAGACCGGCTGATGCCCGAGCTCTGCCGCTTCATGGGGATCATCATCCGCATGTACCGGCGCGAGCATCCGCCAGCGCATTTCCATGCGATCTACGCCGAGCACGAGGCGACCTACACCTTCGATGGCGAGCTGCTCGCCGGCGAGCTTCCCCGGAAGCAGGATCGCCTCGTCCGTGGGTGGGCCGAGCTGCACGCCGAGGACCTCGAACGCTGCTGGGAACAGGCGACGAGCGACGAGGACGTCGGTACCATCGACCCACTGCCATGAACGCCACCGACAACGGCCCGATCCCGAAGCTGGTGCACGTCACCAGCGTGGAAGTGCTCCACGATCACGTGGTCCACCTCACCTTCAGCGACGGCTGCGCCGGCGACCTCGACCTCGGGCCAAGCCTTACCGGTCGTGTGTTCGGCCCACTCGCCGAGGACGACGACCTCTTCGGCGCCGTTCGCGTCGACCCGGAAGCTCAGACCCTGGTCTGGCCCAACGGCGCTGACATGGCACCCGAGGTCCTTCACCTCGAGACGGCTACGAGCTGCCCGGACCGCTGGTTGAAGCGCGTAGCTGCGACCTAGCCCCTTGAGTCGCTGTTGCTCCCCCTTGAGTCGCTGCCGTCTGACTCACGAGCACTGACGCTTACGACGCGACTCTGAGGCAATCCGATCGCCATCGCGCCACCGCCGAGCGACACGTTGATGTACTGAACGCCATCGACGTCACCAGAGCCGGGTGGCGCGCCGATCTGCGCCCACTCCGTGAAGCGCTTGAGCCCCTCGGCGTCGAGTAGGTCCTCGCCCCGGATGCCGGACGCCCACGCGTACTCCCACGGACGAAGCCAGCCATCGAGGTAACCCTCCTCGATCCTCGGCACAAGCCTGACCTGGCCATCTGTCGCCCGCCACGTTCGGTGGGCATGAGGGTGACGTGATTGGTGGGCATGGGT
>CAYYIA010000199.1:0-3996 GCA_964471875.1 uncultured Acidimicrobiia bacterium | reverse complement strand
CGTCGTCCGCAACCCCAACGATGGCGGTGATGATGTCTCCATAGTCCAGGATGGCCTGCAGGGCCACGGCGAGGCCGTGCCCGCCACCCAGGGCGGTGACTCGCCTCCCCTCGACATCGAGGTCGAGTTCGGCGAGCAGCGGTTCGAGGAGCAGGTCGGCTTCGTTCATCGGGCGATGTCCCGGTGCCGCGTCGACACCTCGATGCCAGGGAGTCTCCTCAGCCTGTCGGCGAGTTCCTCCGCGATCACCACCGAGCGATGCCGGCCACCGGTGCAGCCGATGGCCACGGTCAGATAGGCCTTGCCCTCGGCGGCATAGCGCGGGACGAGAAACTCGAGCAGCTCAGCGGTGAGATCCATGAACTTCATGGCGTCAGGGCTGCCCAAGACGAAGCTGCGGACCGCGGCGTCGAGTCCGGTGAGCGGGCGCAGGTGCTCCTCCCAGTGCGGGTTGTGGAGGAACCGTGCGTCGAAGAGGAGGTCGACGATGCGCGGGACGCCGTGCTTGAACCCGAACGAGGTCACGGTCACTCGCATCGGTCGAAGCTCCGAGGCTCCCGAGAAGGCTTCCGTGACCGCCTCGCGCAACTCGTGGACGTTGCGATCCGTCGTGTCGATGATCACATCGGCACTGCCCCGCAGGTCGCGCAGCGCGGCGCGTTCGGCAGCGATGGACTCCACGACCGTTTCGCGGGGAACGGGGTGGGGGCGCCGGGTCTCCTCGAACCTCGTGGCGAGCACGTCGTCGTCGGCATCGAGGAACAACAGGGTGGTGACCACACCCTCGGCGCCGAGGCGGCGGATCACCGATTCCAGGTCACCGAACTCGAGGCCGCCACGGGTGTCCACCACCACGGCGACTCGCTTGCGCCCCCCTTCGCGGAGATCGGCGCGCGCCACCACATCGGCGATGAGATCGGCAGGCAGGTTGTCGATGACGAAGAACCCGATGTCCTCGAGGGCCTTGGATGCCGCCGAGCGTCCGGCCCCCGACATGCCGGAGATGATGACGAGGTGCGGACGGCCGGTCATGGGCGATGTCCATCCCGCGGCGATGGGGGGCACTGCATCTTCACCGGGCAAAGGTAGCCCGCGGCGAGCCGCGTGCTGCCCCGAAGGAGCCCGGGACCGGGCCGCCGGCTGCGTGCCGCACCCTGGCTTCCCTCACCCGCCATGCAGCACCCGATGGAGCTCCGCGGCCACTGCTGCAGGTACGACCTCGGCGAGCTCTTCGGGTGTGGCCTCGCCGAGGCGTTTCAGCGACCCGAACCGCTGCAGCAGTGCCTGGCGTCGCGACGGCCCGAGTCCGCGCACCCCATCGAGCGCCGAGTCGACCATCTCGCGACCCCGCAGGGTGCGGTGATAGGTGATCGCAAAGCGGTGGGCCTCGTCCCGGATCTGTTGGAGGAGATACAGGGCCTCGCGGCCCCTGGGAATGCGAACTGGCTCGGCGCGACCCGGGAGGTAGATCTCCTCCATTCGCTTCGCCAGGCCGGCCACGGGGACCTCGATGCCGAGATCGGAGACCACCTTCACCGCTCGGCCGAGCTGTCCGGCCCCACCATCGACGAGCACCAGAGACGGTGGGTAGGCAAACTTCCCGCGTTCCTCCACCGGGCGCTCTCGCTCCTCGAGGTAGGCGCGGAACCGCCGGGTGAGGACCTCTTCCATGGCGGCAAAGTCGTCCTGGCCGGTGACCCCGCGGATCTCGAATCGCCGGTATTGAGAGCGCTTGGGAAGCCCATCTTCCATCACCACCATCGACCCGACGGTGTGGCGCCCCTGGATGGTCGAGATGTCGTACGCCTCGATGCGCAGCGGCGGTTCGGGAAGATCGAGCTCCTCCTGGATGCTGCGCAGCGCCCTGGCGCGCGCGTTGTGGTCGCCCGCTCGACGCAACCGGTGTCGGGCGAACTCCTCACGGGCGTTGGTGTGTGCAGTCTCCATGAGCCTCGCCTTCGATCCGCGTCGCGGCACTCGCAGCTCCACCGGTGACTCGCGCCGCTCGCCCAGCCAGGCAGCCCACACCGCGGCATCGTCGGGCAACTCCTGCACCAACACCTCGGGCGGGGGTGCCTCGTCTCCGTACATGAGTTGGAGCATGCGGCCGATCAGTTCGGGGGTGGTGACATCCTCGACCTTGTCGACGATCGAAGTGGCCCGACCGGTCACCCGGCCATTGCGCACCGACAACAGCACCATTGCCGCTTCGAGGTCGTCTTCCTCAAGGGCGATCACGTCGAAGTCCTCGCGGCGAGTCGAGGCCACCTCCTGACGCGAGAGCGCCTTTTCGACGGCCGCCAGCCGATCCCGAATCCGGGCGGCACGTTCGTACTCGAGATGCTCGGCAGCGTCTGCCATGTCGGCGCGCAATGACTCCACGACGCCATCGCTGCGCCCGCTCAGGAACTCGGCGAGGCCTTCGAGGTGCCGGGCGTAGTCCTCGGGGGTGACTGCGCCCACGCACGGACCGGAGCAGCGCTCGATGTGGAACAAGAGACACGGACGACCGGTGCTGGCGTGGCGCTTGAACTTCTCGTTCGTGCAGGTTCGCACGGGGAACGTCCGCAGAAGAAGGTCGAGCGTCTGACGAATCGCGTAGGCGTGGGCGTAGGGACCGAAGTAGCGATTTCCGCGGTGGCGCTTGCCTCGCATCACCGTCGCTCGCGGCCACTCCTCGGTGGTGGTGAGCGCCAGATAGGGATAGGACTTGTCGTCGCGCAGTCGGATGTTGAACCGCGGCTTGTGCTTCTGGATCAGGGTGTACTCCAGCATCAACGCCGCCACCTCGTTGTCGGTGAGGATCACGTCGACCGACTCCGCGGTATCCACCATCATCTGGGTGCGGGAGCTGAGATCCCGGCTGAAGTAGGTGCCGACGCGCTTTCTCAGCGACTTCGCCTTGCCCACGTAGAGCACCGCGCCGTGGCGGTCGCGGAACAGATAGGCGCCTGGAGCGTCCGGGATCTCATCGGTGGCGGGACGGCGCACCGTTCGAGTGTACGAGGGCAGGCGCGCCAGGCGGCTCGACCAACGGGCTGCTCAGCGGCCGTCGGAACGCCGGACCCAGCGCGCTCCCAGCAGTCTGGGAATGAATCGCTGGGCGAAGAACAGGGGATCGTCCATCGAGCCGAGTCGGGCCTCGACCATGCGCTGCAGATCCCACCCGTGATCGGCAAACCCGGAGAGCAGCGACGCCAGGGTGCGGTGATGGAACCGCACCGTCCCCGCACCGGCCGGCTCGTCGGTGTGACCACCGCCGAGGTACCCGCCCCAGCGCCACAGCACTTCGCCATCGGACTCGTCGACCACCGGCCCGGAGTCGGGAGCGGTGAGAACCGGGTGGTTGTGCACCAGCACGCACCACCCGCCCGGGCGAACCACCCGCGCCATCTCCGCGATCACCGGTGCCGGGTCGGGAAGATGCTCGAGCACCAGCACGGCGTATACCCCGTCGAAGACGGCGTCGGCAAACGGCAGGCCCCGGGCGGCGTCGGCAATGGCGACCGGACCGCGCCCGGCGGCGACGGCTGCCAGGCCGGGGAGCAGGTCCACGCCGATCGTCGGCCCGAACCGACCGAGCGACCTTCCGTCGCCACACCCGAGGTCGAGGATCCGACCGTCACCAGCGGGCGGAACGAGCTCGCGCAGGATCGGATCGACGTCTCGCTCGTACGAGGCGTCTCCCGCCACCTCCTCCAACCACCAGGAGGCGTGGGCGTCGTCCCAGGTCACGCCGGCAGCATTTCGCGCAGGAACTTCCCGGTGTAGGACTCCGGGACCCGGGCGACCGACTCGGGTGTCCCCTCGGCGACGATGCGGCCGCCCTCCTCTCCCCCTTCGGGCCCGAGGTCGATCACCCAGTCGGCGGTCTTGATCACATCGAGGTTGTGCTCGATCACGAGCACGGTGTTGCCGGCATCGACGAGGCGCTGCAGCACCCCGAGGAGCTTGCGCACATCCTCGAAGTGCAGACCAGTGGTGGGCTCGTCGAGG
>CAYYIA010000198.1:0-4011 GCA_964471875.1 uncultured Acidimicrobiia bacterium | reverse complement strand
CGAGTGACATGGTGAACAGTCGTTTCATTGGTTCCTCCTGTGAGATCCCGCAAGAGCGGGACGGAGGACACCGTAGTGCGACGCGGGGGTGAGGTGCCGGGTGCCGGGTGCCGGGTGCCGGGTGCCGGATGCCCGATGCCAGATGCGGAGGGTCACTATCTGGTGACTGGTGACTCGTGCCTGGTGACTCGTGCCTGGTGACTCGTGCCTGGTGCCTGGCACCTGGCACCTGGTACCTGTCTCTGTCGGGCTGGCCGGATTCGAACCGGCGACCCCCTGCTCCCAAAGCAGGTGCGCTACCAAGCTGCGCCACAGCCCGTCGACGCATTGTGGCAGCGAGGCGACCGATGGGTGCCGACTCGATGCGGGCTATCCTCGTCGACGGGTCGCTAGCTCAATGGCAGAGCAACGGGCTCTTAACCCGCAGGTTCAGGGTTCAAGTCCCTGGCGACCCACCGAAGAAGTCCCCAGTCTCCAGTCCCCAGTCTCCAGCAAGAGAGCTTGGTAGACACAACCCCCGCTGGTGTGCGAGTCTGACTGGTGACTGGTGACTGGTGACTGGTGCCTAGTGCCTAGTGCCTAGTGCCTATCACGCGGGTGTAGCCGAATTGGCATAGGCGCCGGACTTAGGATCCGGTGGGCTTCGGTCCGATGTGGGTTCGAGTCCCACCGCCCGCACTGAAGAGAGGTGTCAGGCGTCAGGTATCAGGAATCAGATCAACCGGGATCACCCATCTGACACCTGATACCTGATACCTGATACCTGATACCTGACACCTTCCCCTGCCCTCTATCCTGTGTCCTTCCGGTCTTGCTCGTTGCGGGTGTAGCTCAATGGCAGAGCTCCAGCCTTCCAAGCTGGTGGTGAGGGTTCGATTCCCTTCACCCGCTCGGCGGTCCGGTGGAACGGTCGGCTCGACGCCCCTGTAGCTCAGAGGACAGAGCAGGAGCCTTCTAAGCTCTTGGTCGGGGGTTCAAATCCCTCCGGGGGCACTTCCACCGGATCCTGTCATGGTGGCCGTAGCTCAGTTGGTTAGAGCGCCAGGTTGTGGCCCTGGAGGTCGGGGGTTCAAGTCCCCTCGGTCACCCCGAGGCGAGACGACGTCGTCGTCTCGCCCTTCGTCGTCATGGGAGTGTCAGTGACCGAATTGCGTGAGATCGGCCCGTTCGAGCGAATGGTCACGTTGACCATCCCCCCCGAAGCCCTGGAGGCGGGAAAGAAGAGCGCGGCGGCGCGCCTCGCCAAAGAGGCGAAGGTGAAGGGGTTTCGCCCGGGCAAGGCGCCACTCAAGGTCGTCGAGACGATCGTGGGGGTCGAGGCCTTTCGCAAGGAGGCGATCGACGATGCCATACCTCCCGTGCTGACCAGGGCGTTGGAGGAGGCGGAGCTGTCGCCCGCCGTGACCCCACGTCTCGCCGACATCCGTGACGCGGGCGACACGGTCGACGTCGACGTGCTCATCACCCTCTGGCCCACGCTCACCGAGGTCCCCGAATACGCCGGTCTGCGCGTCGAGGTGGAGATCCCCGAGGTCGGTGAAGACGACGTCACCGCCCAGGTCGAGCGGATGCGTCAGCAGTTCGCCGAACTCGAGGACGTGTCGCGGGAAGGCTTCGATGGCGACCTGGTGCTCGTCGATGTCACTACCTCGCTCGACGGTGCCGAATACTCGGCGGGTTCGGCGAAGGACATGCTCTTCGAGATCGGCTCCGGGGCCTTTCTCGCCGGCATGGACGAGGCACTCCGCGGCTCCGGGGCGGGTTCGATCGTCGCCTTCGACACGTCGCTGCCTGAGGGCATCGGAGTCGATGGCGGCAAGGCCGTGAAGGTGCGAGCTCTGGTGAAGCAGGTGAAGGCGAAGCGACTTCCCGCCCTCACCGACGAGTGGGTCAAGGAGGTCTCGGAGTTCGAGACCATCGCCGAGATGCGTTCCGAGCTCGCCGTGCAGATGACCGACATTCGCCGCCGCTCGGCGTGGCGCCACGTCGAGGACCGTGCCCTGGCGGATCTCGTCGCCGCGCTCACCGTCGAGCTTCCCGCCGGCCTCGTCGAGGCCGAGATGGATTCGATCTTCCATCGCTTCGCCCACCGCCTCGAAGAGCAGGGGGTGCGGTTCGAGCAGTACCTGGCCCTGACCGGCCAGGATGACAAGAACTTCGTCGCCGACCTGCGCTCCCAGGCCGAACTCAACCTCAAGATCCGGCTGCTGCTCGAAGCGGTGGCCGATCAAGAGGGAATCACGGTGGAGCGTCCGGAGTTGGAGGATGCGATAACGGCGCTGGCTGCGGTGGCCCGGGTTTCCCGGGAGGATTACGTGGAGGCGCTTTCCGAAGGTGGTCGGGAACTGGCGCTTGCCGGTGATATCCTCCGTCGCAAGGCGATCGACAGGATCCTCGACCTCGTGGTGCCGGTCGATGCAGCCGGCACCGAGGTCGAACTGCCCCCGCGGGCGGAGACGAAGTCGGTGGTCGGTGACGGGGATGATGCCGCAGGGGCCAGCCCCGGCGATGAAGACGGGCAAGAGCCCGCGGAGGTCTGACGCATGATCGAAAACAGCTACCTGGTGCCCACCGTCGTCGAGCAGACGAGCCGCGGCGAACGCGCCTTCGACATCTACAGCCGCTTGCTCAAGGAGCGGATCATCTTCCTGGGCACCCCCATCGACGACACCGTGGCCAATCTGATCATGGCCCAACTGCTCCACCTCGAGGGCGATGATCCCGACAAGGACATCGCTCTGTACATCAACTCCCCGGGTGGGGCGATCACCTCGCTCATGGCCATCTACGACACCATGAACTTCATCAAGCCCGACGTCGCCACTTATTGCATGGGCCAGGCGGCTTCGGCGGCGGCGGTGCTGCTCGCCGCCGGTGCCAAGGGCAAGCGGTTCGCCCTGCCCCACGCCCGGGTGATGCTGCACCAGCCCCACATCGGCGGTCTCGAGGGGCAGGCGACCGACATCGAGATCCACGCCCGCGAGATCATCAGGGTGAAGGAGGACATGAATCAGATCCTGTCCTTCCACACCGGACAGCCGATCGAGAAGATTCGCATGGACACGGATCGCGACTACTGGATGACCGCGGGCGAGGCCAAGGATTACGGCGCCATCGACGCCATTCTCGAAGGCCGTCAGCTCAAGGCCGTCGCCGGTTAGCCGAAGGGAGCTCGCGATGACCAAGTTCGGCGAAGGCGGCGACCTGCTCAAGTGCTCGTTCTGTGGCAAGTCACAGAAGCAGGTCAAGAAGCTCATCGCCGGTCCTGGCGTGTACATCTGCGACGAGTGCATCGAGCTCTGCAACGAGATCATCGAAGAAGAGCTCGCCACCACGCAGGAGACACCGTTCTCCGAGCTCCCCAAGCCGGCCGAGATCAACCGGTTCCTCGACGAGTACGTGGTCGGTCAGGACAAGGCGAAGCGGGTGCTCGCCGTCGCCGTCTACAACCACTACAAGCGGGTTCGTGCCGGACAGCGCCCCAAGGACGACGTCGAGCTGTCGAAGTCGAACATCTTGCTGATCGGTCCGACCGGCTCGGGCAAGACCCTTCTGGCCCAGACGCTGGCGCGGCTGCTCAACGTCCCCTTTGCCATTGCCGACGCCACCGCCCTCACCGAGGCCGGATATGTGGGCGAGGATGTCGAGAACATCCTCCTCAAGCTGATCCAGGCCGCCGACTTCGACATCAAGCGGGCCGAGACCGGGATCATCTACATCGACGAGATCGACAAGATCGCCCGCAAGGCGGAGAACCCCTCGATCACCCGCGACGTGTCGGGGGAAGGAGTGCAGCAGGCGCTGCTGAAGATCCTCGAAGGCACGGTGGCATCGGTGCCTCCGCAGGGTGGTCGCAAGCATCCGCATCAGGAGTTCCTGCATATCGACACCACGAACATGCTCTTCATCTGCGGGGGAGCCTTTGGCGGTCTCGAACACATCATCGAGGCCCGGACTGGCAAGCGGGCGATCGGGTTCGACGCTCACGTCCACGCCAAGAAGACCCGCGAC
>CAYYIA010000197.1:0-4043 GCA_964471875.1 uncultured Acidimicrobiia bacterium | reverse complement strand
CACGGCGGATCAGGTGATGTATCACCCGGCAGCCACACGCGGTGGCGTCCAGGTGCCCATCGACACCTTCTACTCCTCGAGCACCTTTGGCTGGACCGAGAACTCGGAGAACGCCTTCACAGCCGCCCTCCCCTACCTCAAGGCCGTGGACGACCGCTGGTCCGGTCTCGCCGCGGTTCGCAACGGCAACTTCCGGTGGACGCGCTCGTTCACCGCGACGCAACTCGCCTCAGCCCTCCCCGGCATGGCATCGGTCACCGGAGCCACCATCACCCGCTGTTCTGCCTCAGGGGCTGCGCTCGAAGTCACCTTCACCGGATCCGGCGGACCACGGACGGTCCACGTTCGCGAGCTGCGCGGCATCCTCGGATTGCGCTCGCAGCAGGTGTACGCCATCAACGGTGTCACCGCGTGCTCGGGCGGTGGTTCCGCGGCCCCGACCACGACCTCCACCACGACGACCACGACGACCCCGACCACGACGACGCCAACCACAACGCCCCCGGACACGACTACCACCACCATCGTCCCCGACCCGACCACCACGACCGTCCCGGTCCCCACCACGACCACGACCACGACGGTGCCCGAAACCACCACGACCACGGTCGCCGCCACCACGACGACCTCCACCACGGTCCCGGCGACCACCACGACGGTGACCACCACCACAGTCCCCGCCACCACTACGACCACCGTCGTGACGACGACCACGGTTCCGGGTGCCAGCGCGGCGTGCCCGGTGCTCTCGCTGCCCATCGATGCCCTCATCGCCGCCGGGCGCACCCTCCGCCCCGGCGCCACCGGGCCGGCGGTAGCGCAACTCCAGGCGCTGCTCAAGGCCCTTGGCCATTACGAGGGACCTGAGGATGGGATCTACGGTCGGCTCACCACCGCCGCGGTCCGCTCCTTCCAGGATGCCCGCGGACTCTTCACCGACGGGATCGTGGGAAGTCGCACCCGCAGCGAGTTGATGGTGCTGCGCTCCGCCGCCGAGAACGGGCGAGTCCTCGCCTCGGACGGCCGTCTGCTCCGTCGCGGTACGGCCGGGGACCAAGTCAAGGCGCTGCAACAGCTCCTGGGTCTGCTCGGATTCGATCCCGGGCCGGTCGATGGCGCCTTTGGGAGCCGGACCGATCGGGCGGTGGCCGCGTTCCAGCGGGCGGCATCCCTGCACCCCGACGGGATCGTGGGCACGCAGAGCCGCGACGCACTCGCCGCCGCCCTGGGACTCGGGTCTCTCGCCGACTGCCCCTAGCCAGCGCCAGCCGTATCGGCTTCCGGTCCTCACCTGCGGCTAGCCTGACCCACCACCCCCGGTCATGAATGCAGCCAATCACGCCCGCCGCCTGAAGCGACCGTTTGCCACCCCGGGGACGGCGATGATGGTGATCGGCACGGTGATCGCCGCCGCAGGTGCGTACGGGTTTCAGCTCGTTGCCGGGCGAGCACTCGGGCCCGAGGAGTTCGCTCCGATCACGGTGTTGTGGACGATGCAGTTCCTCGTCTTCACCACCGTGTTCCTCCCCATGGAACAACTCACCATCCGGCGCCTGTCGGCGACTCATCCCGAGGAGCCGCCGCGGGTGCTGTTCGCCACGGTGATCGCGGCGGCAACGATCCTTGTCACCGGAGTCGCTGCGGTGACGCTGAACCGCCTCCTCGGAGGGGAGTCCATCTACCTCGTGGTGGTTGCGGTGCTCATCGTCGCCTACGGTGGTTTCGCGCTCGCCAGAGGATCGCTGGCAGGACGGCAACGGTTTGCGGACTACGGCTGGACCACGATGGCCGAATCCGTGGCCCGGCTGGGTGTCGCCATGCTGGTGATCGGTGCGGGGTTCGGCGTCGTCGGTGTGGCCTGGTCGCTCATCCCCGGAGCGGTCATCATCTACGCATGGCGCCCTTTTCAGCGGGAAGCCACTCCGCCGTCTGGCTCGGCGCCGGCGGAGGCAACCGGCGCCGGCGCCGCCCTCGCCGGTTTCGTCACCGCCAATGCGGCGTCACAGACGATCATCGCTGCCGGACCACTGCTCGTCGCAGCGCTCGGCGGCGGGCCCGCCGAAGTAAGCATCTTCTTCGAGACATTCCTCCTGTTCCGCGCTCCGCTCACCGTCGCCTACAACCTCATCGCTCGGGTACTCCCGCCGTTCACCAGAGCGGTCGAGGGCGGCGAGCGTGATCGACTGGCGCACTGGGCGCTTCAGGTCGGCATCGCCGCCGCGTTCCTCGCGGGAGGCGGCTTCGTTGCCGGGCATGTGGTGGGCCCGAGCCTCGTTGCGCTGTTCCTTGGCGAAGAATTCCGTCCCTCCGCCGACCTCGCAGCATTTGCCATCGCTGGTGTCGTCATCGCCACCGCGGCGCTGTTCGTCCAACAGATGCTGGTGGCCCTACGGGCGACCACGAGACTCGCCCTGGCCTGGTTCGGCGGGCTGGCGGCGGCAACCGTCACCGTCCCGCTCGCCACGGGCTCGGCATCACGGCGCGTCGGACTCGCCTTCGTCATCGGCGAGGGCGTCGCCCTGGCACTGATCGTAGGTGCGGTCCGCTCCCGGGCTTCGAGGCGAATCTGACCTCAACTCATGTGTCGAGCGAGCTCCACGATGGTGCGCACCCCGAACCCCGTTCCACCCTTTGGGATGTAGTGCTCGGCGTCCGCAGCTCGCGCCGGGCCGGCTATGTCGAGATGCGCCCACGGCACGTCGCCCACGAACTCCTTGAGCAACAGGGCAGCGTTGATGGCTCCCCCGTAACGAGTCCCCGTGTTCTTCATGTCCGCCACGTCGGAGTCGATGTTCTTGCGATAGTCATCCGGAAGTGGCATCCGCCACACGCGCTCCCCGGCGGCACCGGCAGCCGCAGCAACCTGGTCGGTGGCCGACTCGGTGCCGAATAGCCCGGCGATCTTCTCTCCCAGAGCGATCGAGATCGCACCGGTGAGGGTGGCGATGTCCACGATGAGATCGGGGTGTTGCTCGGCTGCAAGCGACAGCCCATCGGCGAGAACCAAGCGACCCTCGGCGTCGGTGTTGAGGACCTCGATGGTCTTGCCGTTTCGGATCTCGAGCACGTCGCCCGGTCGCAACGCGGAGCCGCCGGGCATGTTCTCGGTGATCGGGGCGATGCCGACGACCTTGACCGGGAGGCGTAGCGCCGCGATCGCCTGCATCGAGGCGAACACCACCGCCGCGCCCGACATGTCGGTCTTCATCGTCTCCATGCTGTCCGCGGGCTTGAGCGAGAGCCCGCCGGAATCGAAGACGATCCCCTTGCCCACCAGGGCAAGGAACCCGCGAGCTCCTTTGGGCTCGTAGCGAAGCTCGACGAGACGCGCCGGATTCGTCGCTCCCAGAGAGACACCGCGCAGCCCCCCGAGCCGCTCAGCCACGATGTCGTGCTCGTCGAGCACCCGGATCCCCAAACCCCATGCGCCGGCGATGGCTGCGGCACGCTCGGCCAGCACCATCGGCGACTTGCCCATCGCCGGCTCATTGACGAGGTCCCGGGCGACATTGACGGCTTCCCCGATCGTGGCGCCGGTGACCGCAGCCGCGAGGTCATCGGGGGCACCATCGAGCAACACGACGGCGCCGATCGTCGAAGGCTTCTTTTCGGACTTGTGGCGGGTGAAGGTGTACGCGCCGAGTGTGAATCCGATCCCCACAGCCTCCCCACCACCTGTCGCGGCGGCATGCAACGTGGTGGCCACGACGGCGCACTTGGCGAGAGCCCGTGCCGCGCTGCCGGCGGCCCGCCGCACCTGCTCGGCGTCCGCCTTGCCACCCAGACCCACGAGGGCGACCTTGCGGTATGGAACACCGCCACCGCCCGGGACCACCACGATCTGCCCGGTCTTGCCGGTGAACTCGGCGTCGTCGAGGTGAGCCCCGAGCCACGGGAGCCTGTCATGGAGTTCCACGCCTGCTGCGTCGAACCGACGACCTTCACCCACCCCGACCACGAGCGCATCGGCGGGGTCGCCCTGTCCACCCACCCGGAACTCGATCATCAAGCCTCCTTCGGCCTGCTCGGCACCCACGCCGCTT
>CAYYIA010000196.1:0-4064 GCA_964471875.1 uncultured Acidimicrobiia bacterium | reverse complement strand
TTCACGTGTGCTCCCTCCCGCGGGCCCACTCGGCCCGGTTGTGAGGACAGCGTACGCGTCTCCGCCCGGCGATGCCGGGCGGAAGTCCCCAGTCTCCAGTCCCCAGTCCCCAGCTCACAACAGGAGAGTCGGTAGACACATCGCGCGGTGGCGTGTGCGTCTCAATGGTGAATCGTGACTGGTGACTGGTGACTGGTGACTGGTGACTATGTCCCCGCCACGTTCCTCATCGACGCGTGCCAGGGCATCACGGCGCGTTCCACCAGGACCACGGCCAGATAGAAGACGATGCCGGAGAACGAGGCCACCAGGATCGCCGCCCAGGCCTCGGCGAAGTGGAACAGTGCCGCCTGCTGGGAGATGTAGACCCCCAGGTTCTCGCGCGATCCTCCGAAGTACTCGCTCACCACGGCGGCGATGATGCTGAGGGTGGTACCCACTTTGAAGGCCGAGAACACGTAGGGGAAGGCATGGGGGATGCGCACTTTGAAGAGCACATCACGCGGGGGAGCGCCGTAGGACTCCATCAACTCCAGCGACCCCGCCGGCACTTCGCTCAGTCCCCGCACGGCGTTGATCATCACCGGGAAGAACACCACGAGGGCCACGACCATCGCCCCCGGCCAGATGCTGGTGATGGGGAACCAGTTGTTCATGATCGGGGCCAGGGCGATGATCGGTGTCGAGTTCACCGCCACGGCGAAGGGCATCATCCCGTCGCGGATCAAGGGCCAGCGAGACGTGAGCAGGGCCATCGAAAGCCCGGCGACCGAACCGATGGCGAAGCCGAACATCGCTTTGCGCATCGTGAGCCACCCGGCTGAGACCACGACCTCGAACTCCTCGACGAACACCCGGGCGATGCGGCTTGGTTGGGGGAGGAGGAAGCGTTCGATGTCGAACACGACGACCACGGTCTCCCACAGGGCGATGCCGCCGACGAATATGACGAAGGCCGGCAGGTAGCGGCGTACTGCCGTCCCCACCGATGGCATCCGGCGGGTGGTGACGGCTCCGGTCATGGCTTGTCGACCGACCGCAGGGTCTCTCGCACCTCGGTGAGCTTCTCGTAGAACCGGGGATGCTCGCGCGTCGAGTCGTCACGCGGCTGGGGAAGGTCGATGTCGACGATGCCGGCGATGCGTCCGGGTCGCGCCGACATGACCACGACGCGCGACGACAAGAACACCGCCTCCGGGATGGAGTGGGTCACGAAGATCACCGTGGTCCCGGTTTGTGACCAGATCCGCAGCACCTCGGCTTGCATCCGCTCTCGGGTCATCTCGTCGAGGGCACCGAACGGTTCATCCATGAGCAGGATCGAAGGTTCGAACGACAGCGCCCGAGCGATGGCCACCCGCTGCTGCATCCCTCCCGAGAGTTGATACGGGAAGCGGGTGGCGAACTCGGTGAGTTGCACGAGTTCGAGCATGGCGCGGGCCCGCTGCTCGCGCTCGGCCTTGTCGCGCCCCATGATCTCGAGTGGCAGTTCGACATTGCGCACCACCGTGCGCCATTCGTAGAGCGTGGCCTGCTGGAAGACGATGCCGTAGTCGCGGTCCTTACGGGCCTGGGGCGCGGTCTTCCCGTTGACGGCCACTGTGCCGGCGCTGGGGGTGACGAGGTCGCCGATGATCCGCAGCAGGGTGCTCTTGCCGCATCCCGACGGCCCGAGCAGCGAGATGAACTCGCCCGGTGCCACGGCGAGGTCGATTCCGCGCAGCGCCTCCACCTGATCGGTCGATCCAGGATTGAACACCTTGTCGACGGCGGCGATGGCAACGGCAGCGGAGGCATTCATTGCGGCGGGAGGTTACTGCGGCTGAGCCCTCGGCTCAGAGCCGACATCCGTCAGCCATCAGACGGGTAACGGGTAACGGGTCCGTAATGGTCGGGTAACTTCTCCCGTCCACATTGGAGAGATGCTGACTCGTCGAGTTCTGCCCGCCGTCGCCGTGGTATGCCTCCTGGCCTCTCTGGTGGGGATGGCGTTCGGAGTAGGCACCGAACGCATCATTCCGGGGCCTGCTGCGGTGGCCCTTCCCTTCGGCATCGTCGGCGCCTTGCTCGGGGTGCGGCGACCGACCAACCCGGTCGGCTGGATGCTCGTCGCCATCGGAGCGGGACCGGCGCTGACCGCGGCGTATTCCGCATTGGCTCCCGGCTTCGACCTTGTCATCGAGTTGCAGAACGGACTTCTCGTCGCCGGACTGGCGCTGGTACTGGTGCTGTTTCCCACCGGCTCACCTCCGTCGCGCTGGTGGGTCATTCCGATGGGGATCGTCGTGGTGTCGTGGGTGGGACTGGCGGGCCTCGGTTCGGTCACACTCGGCGGAGGGTTCGAGTTACCCATCGGTGTGGTGCTGGCCGCAGGATCGCTCATCGTGTGTGCGGCGACCCCGATCCTCCGCTTCCGTCGCGCCTCTGGCGTCGAGCGATCACAACTCCGCTGGCTGGGCGCCGCCGCCGGGTTGACAGCAGGTGCGGTGGTGGTCACCGGGGTGGGCCTGGTGCTCGACATCGAGTTCGTCGCCGGCCTCGGTGGGTCTGTCGCCATACTCGGCGCCGTTGTCGGGCTTCCGGGGTCGATCCTCGTGGCGATTCTGCGATACCGGCTCTACGACATCGAGCGGATCGTGAGCCGTACGGTCACCTACGCCGTCGTGGCGGTGCTGGTGTCGGCGGTGTACGCCGGCCCGGTACTGGTGGCGCCACGCCTTCTTGGATCGTCGAGCGCACCGGTCACCGCCGCCGCCACCCTCCTGGCGGCGGTCGCGTTCAGTCCGCTCTTGCGGCGCGTGCGTCGCATCGTGGATCGCCGGTTCAATCGTTCCGCATACGACGCGGCGCGCGAGGTGGAGCGATTCGCCGACGGGGTGCGCGACGAGGTCGATCCCGATGCGATTGCAGCTCGACTCGGCGTGACCGTGCAGGCTGCGCTTCACCCCGCGAGCGTGGCGGTGTGGATGGTGGGCCACGCTGAGGCGAGGCGGCGGTGACCTGCGGGCGGTGACCCCTATCGCTACTCTCGCCCGATGCGCTGGCTGCGAGTAGTCGTTGCCCTGTCCCTGATGGTGGCGGCATGCGGCGGTTCGGGCGATTCGCAGGGATCGACGGGGAGTACTGCTCCGTCGTCGACGTCGACATCGGCGCCCACCGGACTGCTGTCCTCCTCCTTTCCCGATCCTGGACCGCAAGGAGCCGGTGCGGAGTTGGCGGCCCTGCGCAAGACCGCCGACGGTCACATTCCCCTCGAGACCGCGCTCGACCTCTTCGCCGCGATCTACGGTGCCGTTCCCGGTGGAGACCCCACTCGAGTCGACAGTTCGCACCTCGTCGAGGGAACGCTGGTCCTGCGCACCGTGCTGGGTCAATGGGATGCCCTGACGCCCGATCAACAGGAGGCGGTGCGTGCCCATCTCGGATTTGGGTCAGTGCAGTCCTTCCGGCCCCCAATGGCCCTTGACGATGACCCCGCGACCGTGGCCATGCAAGCGCGAGTCGAGGGGGCCCGGGGGGTGATTGCCGGGCACATGGGTGCGGACGTCGCCATTCCCATGAGGGTGGTGGTCACCGACGAGCTTCGCCCCGGCGTGTCGGGTGACTCCATTGCCGAGAGTGGCGGAACGATGCAGGTAGCCGGCGCAGCCGAGGGGTGTCGTATCCGGCTCCGAACCGATGCGTCGGATCAGACCGTCGCCCATGAGGTGTTCCACTGTTTTCAGTACGCGCTCGCAGCCGATGTGGTGGATGTGTATTGGGGCGAGGACTGGATCATCGAGGGGTCGGCCGAGTGGGCCGGTGTCGAGGTGGCGGGGATGGATCGGACAAGCTCGGCCAACTTCGCAGATTGGGTCCTCCACCACGACGGCATCGTGTTTCTCGACTACGCCGCTGTGGGCTACTTCTGGACGATCGAGGACATGGGAGCCTCTCCGTGGCAGGTCGTGCCCGCCATGCTCGGCCTCGGAGGCGAGGATGCCGTGGCCGCATCGGGCTTCGCTCCTGAGCAGGTGCTGCGCGCGATGGGTCCGAAGGCCACTCGGGGTCTCTCCATCGATCCC
>CAYYIA010000195.1:0-4065 GCA_964471875.1 uncultured Acidimicrobiia bacterium | reverse complement strand
TGATGCAGTGGAGGTCGTTGAATAGCTGGTACCCTTCCATCTCCTGCGCGGTCAGCACGCCGTTGCTGTCCGAGAAGGTGCTGCCGTTGAGCACGATCTTGCTCTGGTCGAATCGGGTCTGATCCGAGATCAGGGTCTCGCCGTAGAGCTGGATCGCGAGTCCGAAGAACATCGAGAAGTTGGCTTCCATCTGGCTGAAGCGCTTCTTGCTGTAGGCCGGCTTGCCGAACCGCGACTTCACCCCGGAGGCCGCCGCCCGTTGGACGGCCCTCGGTGTGGTACCAGGTCCGTTCCAGTCCGTGTCCCTGTGGGCACCGCCGCGGCCCCGCACCGGAGACGTCCTCGTGCCCGACACCGCCGGGCGTCAGGATGTCGCGGTCTTCGCCTGGACGCCGCGGGAGTTCATCGAGGAGGGCCTCCTCCGCTTTCTGTTCACCGACGCCTCCGATGCCCGAAATCAGATCTCGTTCATCGCCGAGCGGGTCGAGTCCCAACTCCGCCGGTTTGCCGTCGATGTCGCTGGCATGCCCGGGGCAGTGGTGTTGCGGGACCCGTCCGAGGGTCACGCTCGTGGTGCCGCGATTCGCCCCGACAAGGGGGAGCGGGTCATCGCCGATCTCGCCGGGCTTGCCGAAGCCCTCGAGGAGTACCTCGATCCGCCCGATGCGGAGCCGGACCTCAAGTGGACCGGTCGCGTGCAGGCGGGCACCGTGTCGGCCTTCATGCGGCGGCTCCATGCCGCCGTGGTGCGGCTTGGCCACCTCATCCAGGCCGGCGAGAGTCGCCGCATCGACCGGGCCGCGGCCCAGGTGACCGTGGTGGGAATCCAGTCGCTCCACGATCTCGGGCAGCGCTTCGTCGTTGGAGCCCTCCTCGCCGAGACCTTTGGCGAGAAGGAGGGAAGCGGGCAGCGGTTCCCGCTGTCGGTGGTCGTGCTCGACGAGTTGAACAAATACGCCCCGCGGGAGGGGCAGAGTCCCCTCAAGGACATGCTCATCGACATCGCCCAACGAGGGCGCTCACTCGGTGTGCTCCTCGTGGGTGCCCAGCAGACCGCGTCACGGGTCGCCGCCGAGGTGCTGGAGAACGCTGCGCTCCGGGTGGCAGGCCGGCTCGATGCCGCCGAGGCGGAGCGATCGGAGTACGGATGGATGCTTCCTTCGACCAGGGCTCGGGCCCGCCTCCTCAAGCCGGGGACGATGGTCATCTCGCAGCCGTCGATCCCGGTGCCGCTGGTCGTCGACTTCCCCTTCCCCCCCTGGGCCACCCGCAAGGAAGAAGTCGCGGAAAGCGATGACGACGTGTTCCGAGGACTATGAGTCGCCGGTCGCCAGTCTCCAGTCTCCAGCCTCAAGCCGGCCCATCCACCTGGCGACTGGTGACTGGTGACTGGAGACTCGGCAGGACGGCCGAGGCCGAGCGCGCTCGGGCCGGTCGATGAAGACTCTCCACACCTCCGATTGGCATGTCGGGAAGCGCTTGGACCGGCACGACCGGATGGACGATCACGCGGCTGCGGTCGACGCCGTTGCGGCGATCGCCGACGCCGAGGGGGTCGATCTCGTGCTGCACTCCGGCGATCTCTTCGATCGACCCGTGCCACCTGTCGACGCGCTGCGCCTCGGCCTCCTCGGGTTGGTGCGTCTTGCCGAAGAGGGTCGGCCGGTGGTGGTGGTCGCCGGCAACCACGATTCCCCTGAGCTGTTCGACACCCTGGCGCCCTTCCTGGCTCCGTTCGGCGTGCACCTCGTGGGTCGGATTCGGCCGCCTGATGAGGGCGGGGTGCTATCGGTCGACACCGCCACCGGTAGGGCACACATCGCCTGCTTCCCGTTCCTCCGTGCTGCTCAGGTCGTGGACTTCATGGAGCGCACCGACGACTGGTACGGCGAATACGCCGATCGGGTGCGCAAGATCACCGAGCGCTACGCCGCAGCGCTCGGTGCCATCGCCAAGAGCGACGACGCCACGTTCCTGCTCGGGCACTTCATGGTGGGTGGGGTGAAGGTGGACACCGCGGCGCCTCGGGGCGAGCGCGACCTCCACATCGGCCAGGCCTATGCAGCCACCGAGGCGGCGGTCCCGGCATCGCTCGACTACGTGGCCCTGGGGCACATCCACGCCCCACAGCCTGTGCCCGGCGCCCGGGTTCCAGCCGAGTACGCCGGGTCGCTGCTGCAGCTCGACTTCGGCGAGGCGGGTGAGATGAAGCGTGTGGTGCTCGTCGAGACCCACCCCGGCGTTCCGGCCACGGTCCGATCGATGCCGGTGGCGGCGGGGCGGAAGCTCGTCCGCGCGGCCGGTGCGTGGGAAGCCCTGAGCGATCGGACCGACCTCGACGATGTCTACCTCGATCTGACCGTGAATACCTCCGGACCCGAGCCGGACCTCATGGATCGTGCCCGCGAGCGCTTTCCCAACGTCGTGAAGGTGCGCGCCGAGTACCCCCGCGTCGCCGGGGTGCGACGCGCCACGGGCGGTCGGCCGTGGGGGGAGCTGTATGCGGAGTACCACTCCGAGACGCACAACGCTCCGCCACCCGACGAGCTCCTCGCCCTCTTCGAGGAGATCCGCGAGGAGGTGACGGATGCGGCCCCGTAGCCTGACACTGCGAGGCTTTCGCTCCTATGCCGACGAAGTGCGATTCGACTTCACCGGCCGCAACCTCGTGGGCATCGTCGGTCCGATCGGCTCCGGCAAGTCCTCGATTCTCGACGCGGTGTCGTTCGCTCTGTACGGCAAGACGCCGAAGTTCGAGAGCGAGACGAAGCGGCTCATCAATCAGCGCCGCACCGCCCTACACGTCGAGCTGGTGTTCGAGGTCGACGGAGTCGTGTGGAAGGTGGTGCGGGTGTTGCGACGAACCGGCGCCGCCGCCCACACGCTGTATCGGGTCCCCGAGGATGGCGAGCTCGAGGAGGTGGCCGACAAGGCCCGCGAGGTCACGGAGCGGATCGAGGCACTCCTCGGGCTCGAGTTCGAGGCATTCCGGCGATCGGTCCTGCTGGCGCAGAACCAGTTCGCCGGATTCCTCGAGGCGCCACCCACAGATCGCAGCCGGGTACTCAAGGGCGTCTTTGGTTTCGACCGGCTCGACGCAATGCGCGAGGTGGTCAAGGGGCGCCTCGATGTGATCGGGCGATCCCTGCAGCATCTGGCCGCGCGCCGCGCCTCCGCCGAGGCGGACCGTCGCCTTCTCGACACCCGTACCGTCGAGCTCGCTGCCGCCGAAGCGCGGGCGAACACCCTCGACGCCCTGCGAGAGAGCGTGATGCAGGCCGAGGCCCTGATCCGCCAGGGGGAGGCCGAACTGCAGGCGTCCGAGGCGGAGCTCCGTCGTCTCGACGAGGTCGGCGCCCGCATCCCTACCGGCCCGGACACCGCCGGGCTGTTCGCGGCGGCTGCCGCGGCGGAGGCATCGGTTGGGGTCAGTGATGCCGCCTTCGGCGAGGCGGAGACGGCGGTCCAGACCGCCGTGGCTGCGATCGAGGCAGCGATCGCCGCCGCCGGGGGTCGCGACGCCGTACAGCAGGCGGGTGATGCCGTGGCGCGTCTCGAGGCGGCGCGTCGCGCGGTGGCGGAAGTCACCTCACGGCGCGATCGGATCGGTCGCGACCACGACGCCGCCGTCGCGGCCCACGCCGGCGCCGCCGCCGCGGTCGAGGCGGCCCATGGCGTGGCTGCGGCATCGGCAGCCACCGCGGCAGCTGCCGCCGCAGACGCCGAGCGCGCCCGTGTGATGCTGCACGCCGCTCACGAGGCAGATCGCGCTGCGGGGTTGCGTGCCGCCCTCAGTCCCGGCGAGCCGTGCCCGGTGTGCGCCCAGACCGTGGCCACGCTCCCACCTCCGTCACCGGATTCGCGAGTGGCGGAGGCCGATGCCGATCTCAAACGGGCTCTGGCCACGGCGGAGTCGGCCCGCACGGCCGAGGTGGCCGCAGCCGCGGCCCTCGCCGAAGAGCGGGCGCGGCTTGCTGCAGCCGAGACCCGGCTGGGTGGGCTCGCCAGCGAATCGGCTGCAGTCGGCGAGCAGGTGAAGGCCGCCATCGAAGTCGCGGCCAGCCT
>CAYYIA010000194.1:0-4069 GCA_964471875.1 uncultured Acidimicrobiia bacterium | reverse complement strand
GCCGCAGACCTCACCTCGACGATGGTCGTGCCATCGAGCACCACCTCCGCCACCACCCGGCTCCCCCACTCCGGGTCGGGCTCCCCGTACACCCGGACATCGACCACCCCGGGAATGGACCGCAGCGCCCGTTCGACCTGGGCCGGATGGACGTTCTCTCCCCCGGTGACGATGACGGCATCGGCTCGCCCCAACACCGTGAGCCTCCCCTGGTCGTCGATCGAACCCAGGTCTCCGGTGGTGAACCACTCGTCGGCTCGCGGCGCCTCCCCCAAATACCCCGGCGACACCATGGGACCGCGCACCCGAATCCGCCCGTCTGCCGCTATCGCCACCTCGGCGCCGGGAACAGGACGGCCGGCAGTGCCCAGAGCCGCCTCGGCTTCGCCGGGGGCGACGGTGCAGATCTGCGAGCAGGTCTCGGTCATGCCGTAGGTCTGGAGTACCGGGAGACCGGCATCGAGGGCGCGGCGGATCAGTGCCGGGTCGGCAGGGCCACCGCCGACGAGGAGGCCGCGCAACCGCCCTCCTCCTTGCGCACCGGCATCGAGCAGGCGTCGCAGCATCGTCGGCACCAGCGAGGCGAAGGCCACCTCCGGAAGCACGGCGACGCACCGCTGCGAATCGAACGAGGGCTCGAGGATCACCGGGGCTCCCGCGGCCGCCTGGCGCCACAGGATCGAGAGACCGCCGACGTGAAAGAGGGGAAGCACGGCGAGCCACGGATCGTCAAGCCCGTTGCCCAACCGCTGCGCCGAGGCGGCGACCGAGGCCGCGATGTTCTCCGCGGTGAGGACCACACCCTTCGGGTCCCCCTCAGAACCGGAGGTGAAGACGATGAAACCGGCGGAGCCGGTGGCGGGTTCGGCGGGTCGGCGCAGGAGCGCCTCGATTCCCCCATCGGGCACCGCCCACAATCCGCGAGCCCCCGCCGCCCGGGTGCGTCGCATCGACTCTGCCGGGGGCAGCCGGGGATCGATGGGGACCGCCGTCGCCCCCGCCCGGGGAATGCCCCACATCGCAGCCACCGTCGCCGCGTCGCGTTCGCCCCAGAAGGCGACCACCCCGCCGCCGAGTCCGCTGCCGAAGATGATCGCCGCCACCGCGTCGGCCGCCCGATCGAGTTCCCCATACGAGATGGCGCCCGCGGGGGTGACGATGGCAGTGGCCCCGGGACGTGATGCCGCAGCGCGGCGCAGCGAGTCCATACGGGGACGGTAACGGAGGTGGGCGCCTGGCGGCGCCTCCCGCAATGCGCAATCCGCAATGCGCAATGCGCCGGATCGGCGTGAGGACTGCCGACTGAGGACTGAGGACTGAGAGCCGTCAGCTCTCGGTCTTCCGAGCCTCGACATCCGCCCGCATGCCCATCTGGTAGTGATCGAGGAGCTCGCCGTCGCCGCCCACCGAGACGATGCGGCAGGAGAACTGGTATCCCCCCGGGGCGAGGGTGACGTCGAGGGTGGCCGAGGCGCCGGGGGCGACGAGACCGGTGGCGGCGACCACCACCCCGGCATCGGTGGTGACGACGAGGGTGTGGCCGAACTGGCCGGTGTTGACGATGTCGAGCGACACGGTGCCGACGGCGAGCACCGGATCGGCGATCGTGATCGACCCCTCGGTGAGGCCGATGGCGGTCGACGACACGGCCGGGGTGGGACCACTGCACGCGGCGACGAGGGCGAGCCAGGGGGCGAGGCGCCTCATGCCGCCACCTCGGCTGCCGGAGACACGGGCACGGCCACGGTCATCACCGTGCCGGAGGAGTCGGTGTGCACGAGAATGGCGCCCTCGATGGCTTCGACCATGAGGCGGGCGACGTAGAGACCAAGGCCGGTACCCGCCGAGAACGACGACTTCTCGAACTTCTCGAAAGCCCGGGGCAGGAAGTCGCGGTCGATCCCCGGCCCGTCGTCCTCCACCCTGAAGTGCATCGCCGCAGGGGGAACGGTGCCGACCGCGAAGTCGGCGGGGCGACCCGGGGGTTCCGCGATCCGGATCACGACGGTCGCGGCACCGTGGGTGCGGGCATTCTCGGTGAGTGACACCAGCAGGTGCACCAGGCCGTCGGCGTCGGTGAGCACGCTGGCCTGCTGGTTGGGTTCGGCCACGACCTCGGCGGCGGTGGTGGCCCGCACCGCGGCGACGACGGACTCGAGCGACGTGGGACGGAGTCGGTAGTCGAGGCCGCGGTTCTCGATACGGGCGACGGCGAGGATGTTGGCGATCAGCCCCATGAGCCGTCGGCCGTCGCGGGCCATGTCACCGAGCACCTGGTGTCGCTCGGCTTCGTCCACCGTGCCGTGACGGAGCACCTCGGTGCCTGTGACCAGACTGGTGAGGGGGGTGCGCAGCTCGTGGTTGATCATGAGGACGAAGTCGCTCCGGATGCGATTCGTCTCCTCGGCCAGGGCCAGGGCGCGCTCGGCATCCGCTCGCGCCTGATCGAGCTGCCGGTTGAGCCGCTCGAGTTCGATGGCCCGATCGGCGAGGCGCTTCGTCTCGGCCCGGTGCTGGCGGATTCGGCGGTTGGCTGCGGCGCGCGCCGACCACAGCACGACCGTGAGCACGATCAGCACCACGGCGCCGGCAAGCGCCTGCAGGGTGACCGGCTGGATGCCTTCCATCCCGGCGCGCCGCGCCAGCAGCTGCGACACGTCGTAGTGCAGCACCAGCGCTCGGCCGTCGGCGAGGGGCTGCAGCACCCGGTACAGCACCGCACCCTGCGGCCACTCTTCGATGCCGTCGAGGGCAATCGGGGCCGGTGCGGCTCCGGCGATCGCTCCGAACGAGCCGCCGTCGAGTAGGCGCACCACGAAGGCGTCGGGTTCGGTGACACCGACGAGCGGCGCACTCGTCGCCGCCTGGTAGATGCCATCGCTCCCGAGTAGCGCCACCGCCTCGATGGCGAGCTCATTGCGAATGCGTCTCACCTCGAAGGCCGGATCAAGGGTCGGGTCGAAGGACTCGCCGGCGACCGTCGCCTCAGCCCGAAAGAGCGCGCCTTCACCTATCGGACGCGACGTCTCGCGGTGGTGAGCTGCGGCGAACGCAATCAATGCGAACGCGCCGGCACAGGTGACGACGGCGGCGCCGAGCCAGACCGGGCTGGCCGAACGCCGCAACGAAGTCGGGGTATAGGGCAAGCGGATGTATCGGCCCGGAGTCGCGGGGGTTTGAGGCCCAGTCGGCGCCCCGGGTGGGCTCACTAACCTTCCCCCACCCCCCACCACCCGGAGACCCATGGCCTTCGACTGGAAGCCGCAGGGCACCTATACCGACATCCGTTACGAGACCATCCCCGGGATCGCCAAGATCACCATCGACCGTCCCGAGGTGCGCAACGCCTTCCGTCCCACGACGCTGTTCGAGCTGAGCGCGGCCTTCGAGGCCGCTCGCAACGATCCTGCCGTCGGGGTGGTCATCCTCACCGGAGCCGGCACGGAGGCGTTCTGTTCGGGTGGTGACCAGAAGATCCGCGGCGATGCCGGGTACCTCGACCCCCACGGCACCCCGCGCCTCAACGTGCTCGACCTGCAGATCCAGATGCGGCGTCTCCCCAAGCCGGTGATCGCCATGGTCGCCGGGTATGCCATCGGCGGGGGCCACATCCTCCACCTCGTGTGTGACCTCACCATCGCGGCCGACAACGCCGTGTTCGGCCAGACCGGGCCGAAGGTGGGGTCGTTCGATGGTGGATACGGTGCCGGGCTGCTCGCTCGCATGGTGGGCGACAAGCGAGCCCGCGAGATCTGGTACCTGTGCCGCCAGTATTCCGCCGCCGAGGCGTACGAGATGGGGATGGTGAACAAGGTGGTGGCCCTCGCCGATCTCGAGGCGGAGACCGTGGCCTGGGCGCGCGAGATCCTGGAGAAGTCGCCACTGGCGATCCGGATGATGAAGGCGGCGATCAACGCCGCCGGCGATGGTCTCTCCGGCCAGCAGCAGTTCGCCGGCGACGCCACGCTGCTCTTCTACCAGACCGAGGAGGCCCAGGAGGGCCGCAACGCCTTCAACGAGAAGCGGCCGCCCGATTTCGGGAAGTTTCCTCGCCTCCCGTGAACCCCTG
>CAYYIA010000193.1:0-4081 GCA_964471875.1 uncultured Acidimicrobiia bacterium | reverse complement strand
GGGGGGGCGGGCCCCCCCCCGCCCCCGGGCCCGGGGCGCCTGGGGATAGGGGCCAGGGGCTTGGGGCTAGGGGTACAGGCGCGCCTCACTGGCCCGAACACACCGACGAGCGACCCCCTCCGTCGCCGGCGAAGACGCCGGCGCCACCTCCCCCTCGAGGGGGAGGAGCCACCACACCACACCACACCACACCACCTCACGACTCACCCCTAGCCCCTAGCCCCTAGCCCCTCACCGCTACCAAGCGAGCGCGCCATACACTCCGCCCCATGAAGCGTGTCACCAAGGTGACCGGGATCGTCATCGGGGTGGGGGCCGCAATCGCTGCGGTCGCCTGGATGCTGCGCGATCGCCTCGCCCGTCCGCAGCCGGTGGCGGAACCGCAGCCGGTGCCGGCGTTTCGGGTGGCACCGCCTCCGGCCCCGCAGCGCAGTGACGCCGACGATCTCGCCCTCATCCATGGCATCGGCCCGGTGTTCAAGGCACGGCTGGCGACCGCGGGCATCTCCCGCTTCGACGAACTGGCCTCGGCCGAGGCGGGCAAACTCGCCGAGATCGCCGGGGTGTCGGAGTCGCGCGCCAGCGAGTGGATCGACCAAGCCCGCAGCCTGGTCTGAACGTGGCCTATCTCACCGCCCCGGAGGCCCTCGAGTCACTGTTGCCCGGTGAACCCCGGTACCGCGTCGATCAGGTGCGCGAGTGGCTGTACCTCCACCCGGTGCTCACCGCCGAGGAGATGACCAACCTTCCCCGCGAGGTGCGCGAGTCGCTGGCGCCGCGGCTGTGGCCGTTTCGGGTGGAGGCCGAGCAGGTGGGTGACGGCGGCAAGACCGTGAAGTGGTTGTTCCGTGCCCCGGACGGCGCCGCCATCGAGGCCGTGCTCATGGGATATCCCCGCCGCACCACGCTGTGCATCAGCAGTCAGGCGGGCTGTGCGATGCGCTGCTCCTTCTGCGCCACGGGACAGTTCGGCTTCGAGCGGCACCTGCAGCCCGGCGAGATCTTCGCCCAGGTGGCGTACGCCAACGCCTACCTGCGCGCCCACCCCATGGAGGGCGCCCCGCCCCGGGTGGGCAACGTGGTGTTCATGGGGATGGGTGAGCCGCTGGCCAACTACGACAACGTCCGTGAGGCGATCCGCCGCATCATCGAGGTGATGGGGATGTCGGCGCGCTCGGTGACGGTATCCACCGTCGGCATCACCCCGGGGATCGACCGCCTGGCCCAGGAACCGTGGCCGGTGACCCTGGCCCTCAGCCTCCATGCCGCCGACGATCACCTCCGCGAGCAACTGGTGCCGCAGAACCGTCGCTACCCCATCGACGACCTGCTCGCCGCCGCCCAGCGGTTTGGCCAGAGCCACAATCGCCGGGTGACCCTGGAGTGGACCCTCATGGCCGACGTCAACGACAGCGCCGATCAGGCCAGGGCCCTCGCCACCATCGCCCTCGAACTCGGCGCCCATGTGAACATCATCCCCATGAACCCGACGCCGCTCGCCCCGCAGCGCCATCCCACCGCCGAGCGCACCCGCCGATTCGTCGATGAGGTGATCCGCCACGGAGCCACCGCGACGCTGCGCGACACCCGGGGTACCGACATCGACGCCGCCTGCGGACAACTGCGGGTGCGCGCCGCCACCAAGGAGGAGTCATGACCGTCGAAGCCGGCGATCGCGCCCCCGCGTTCACCCTGGTCGACCACACCGGGGCCAAGGTGTCCCTGCGCGACTTCGCCGGACGGAACCTGGTCCTCTACTTCTACCCCAAGGCGATGACCCCGGGGTGCACGACCCAGGCATGCGATCTGCGAGACCGCCACCAGGCCCTGGCCAAGGCCGGGTACGCCATCGTCGGCATCAGTCCCGATCCCGTGGCACGCCTCGCCACCTTCGTGGAGAAGGAGCACCTTCCCTTCCCCATGCTCTCCGATCCCGACCACGCCGTCGCCGCCGCCTACGGGGCATGGGGCACGAAGCAGAACTACGGCCGCGGGTACCAGGGCATCATCCGCTCCACCTTCATGATCGATGGCAAGGGCGTCATCACCACGGTGTGGCGCAACGTCAAGGCCGCCGGCCACGGCGAACGCCTGCTGCGGCGGGTTTCTGGGGATTGAACCCACAAGAACCTGCCGCCGATACAATCGCCCACCGTCCATGCCGAAACTCCCCTCCTTCAAGCGCAAGAAGACGCCGTCGCCGCAGACCCCTCCTGCGCCGCAGGCGACCATGCCCGGCTACACCCCGCCCAGCACCGGGGGTGAAGTGTCCGCGGCCGCCACGCCGCAGATCGACCAGCCCAGGGCCGGACTCCCGGCCGTGCACAAGCCGTCGGGCTTCGTCGTCGGTGTGAAGAACATCGGCCGAAGCATCGCCGCCTTCTTCGCCAAGATCTGGGCCGCCATCGCCTCCGGGTTCGCCCGGTTGCGTCACGGTCCCAAGGGCGGGATCCCCCGCCCCGTCGCCATCGGCCTGATCGCCTTCGGCTCCACGCTGGCTGCGGTGCTCCTCGTCTTCACCGCCGACCGGTTCACCAACGGCGGTGAGGTGCTGGGCTCGGTCGTGGTCAATGGGGTCGATCTCGGTGGCCTCGGCGAGGGCGACGCCATCGACCGTCTCCACGAGATGGAGAACAGCCTCGCCACCACCCCGGTGCCGGTCACCGCCGCCGGTCACACGTTCTACCTCGACCCCCAAGTCATCGCCTTCGACATGGACGCCCAGGCCATGGTGGATGCCGCGATGCGCAACGGACGCAGCGGCAACGTGTTCGGCCAGTTCGGATGGTGGGTCGGCCGGATCGGCGGAGGGACCAATGCGTCCGTGGTGCCGGTCTACTCCTATGACCTCGACGCCCTCAACGACCTGATCGACGAGTGGGAGGTCGAGGGCATCGCCCAGCCGGCGTATCCCGGCGATGTCCGGGTGGAGGACGGCGCCATCGTCTACGAGTACCCGGCCCAGGGCCTCGGCATCGATCGTGACGCCGCCCTCGCCGCCCTCCACGTCGCTCTGCTCGACCCGACCCGCAGTGCCGTGGCCCTCAGCACCCGGGTGATCGTTCCCGCCGTCACCGATGCCGACATCGATGCCGCGGTGGCCACCGCCTCCGGCCTCATCGGTGGCGATGTCACCCTCACCTCCACCGAACCGGCCTTCGAGTTGGTGCTGCCCCAGCACCTGCTCAGCCAGGCCCTCGTCATCACCCGCGACGAGAGCGCTGCCATCCCCGAGTACACCTTCGACTTCGACGAGACGATCCTCCAGGACTACGTCGCCGCCCTCGGGCCGTACCTGGAGACCGACCCCGTCGACGCCGTGATCGACATCGATGTCGAGACCGACGAGATCACCATCATCCCCAGCGTGCCCCGCCAGGAGCCCGATCGCACCGTGCTCATGGACGAGGTGTGGGCCGCCCTCGACACCCCGGAGCGCCGCGGCGATCTCGCCTACTCCATCGGGCGCGAAGCCGACTTCTCCACCGCCGATGCCGAGGCGCTCGGGATCAACGGGCTCATCGGCGAATTCACCACCAACCACCCCTGCTGCGCCCCCCGGGTGACCAACATCCACCTCATCGCCGATGCCACCGATGGCGCCCTGGTGATGCCCGGCGAGTCGTTCTCCCTCAACGACCACGTCGGCCAGCGCACCACCGCCAAGGGATACGTGTGCGCCCCGGCGCTGCTCGGCAACGAGACCGTCGAGGAGGGTGAGATCTGCATCGGTGGTGGCACCAGCCAGTTCACCACCACCCTCTACAACGCCGCCTTCTTTGCCGGTCTCGAAGACGTCGCCCACACCCCGCACTCGGTGTACTTCAGCCGCTACCCCGAGGGTCGCGAAGCCACGCTGGGGTGGCGCGAACCGGAGTTGATCTTCCGCAACAACACCGAGCACGCCTTCATCATCAAGACCACCTACACCGACACCTCGATCACCGCCAAGATCTACGGGGACAACGGTGGTCTGGTCGTTACCGCCGGTTTGTCGGGTCGGTTCAACCACACGCCGATCGTGGAGCTCCCTCCACGGGGAAACACGGGGCTCTCAGCGTCCCCCGCCAACTGCCCGGGC
>CAYYIA010000192.1:0-4084 GCA_964471875.1 uncultured Acidimicrobiia bacterium | reverse complement strand
GTGGGGGATCGCCCGCCGCGCACCAGCACCACCACCACCACCACCACCACCGGCGCGACCACCGGAGCGACCTCCGACTTCGTGCTCCCGGAGGGGCCGACCGTGGTGGATGTGCCGCTCACCGATGCCCCTTCGTACCTGTTGCTGTTCACCCACACCGAGGACCAGTTCAACCACGAGCTGTCGGAGGAGCGCTACTGGCGGGTGGGGGAGATGATCGAGCTCTTCGCCGAGGAGAACCCCGACCTGGGGGTGGTGTGGACGATCGAGTTCCAGGGCTCCGACGCCAAGACCGTGCTCGATCGCAACGCCACCACCGGTGTCGCCGACTACCTGCGGACCCTGCAGGGTGAGGGGCTGGTGCAGTTCGGCTACCACGCCCATCACGACCCGACGTACCTGAATCGTCCGCAGAACGCCCTGGGGGCGGATCCCTCCTACGACGAGGTGTACGAGGCGCTCTTCTCCTGGATCACCTGCGAGAAGGACCCGGTTCTCGGAGGGTGTGTGGCCCCGCGCGGCGGCGGGCTCGAGGCGATCCTCGAGGGGTTTGGCGAAGTGGTGATCGTCACCGGTCTCGGCATCGGCCAAGGGGTGCAGATCGAACGCTCCGCCGGCAGCCAGGCGGTGCGCGACCTGCTGGGTGACCGGATGGTGGCGTTCGGCTTTCCCGATCACGGGGCCACCGACCGTCAGCCTGGATACGCCGCGGCACGCGACGCCCTCCTCACCCTGCTCACCCCCACCCACGAGACGAGCAGCGGCACGTTGTGGATGGACAACTCGATCCGCATCAACGATGAGGCCTCGGTGGAGGGTGTCGACATCGGACGGTTGCACGAGGGTCCGTCATCGGTGGCGCCGGCGATCGAGGCACTCGATGGCACCCGGTCGTTCGTGCTCAACTCCGGCATCGCCGACAAGTACCTGTACACGGTCGACTCCACCAGCCCGACCAAGTGGGCCTACGCCAATCCGGAGTCACCGGAGCTGCCGGCCGAACTGCTCAACCCGACCGCCGAGCGCGAACGCCGCTACGCCCGCACCCAGGAGTCGCTCGATTACCTGGCGGAGGTGATGACCGCCGATCCCGGCATCCGGTTCGTCGATGCCACCGGGATCGTCGGGCTGTTCACCTCGGAGGACTACTGGACGGTGGATGACGAAGAGCTGGAGCAGATCGCCCTGTGGACGCTGCACCACTGGGACGGTCGCCCCCCGGTGTGGACCTACGACGGTGAGGACTTCTACTCCCTGGCCGACACCTTCGCCCTGCTCGCCGCTCGCCTCGGAGGGACCTCACTCGATGTGGTCTCCCAGGTGTACGGCCCCTGGTCGGCCGGGAGTCAGCAGGCGGGGAGTACCAGCATCGCGGTGGACGACCTCCGCACCCTGATCGACTCCGGCCTGGTCGAGGATGGGCGCATCGCCGAGATCTACGGCGACCTCTCCGCCACCCAACTGCTCTACGCCATGGCCTACCTCTACGTGGTGGATCGCAACGGGGTGGAGGTGGGGGCGATCGCGCTGCCTGCCACCGCGGCGGCGCCGGAGACGTACGACCTCCTCGAGGACTTGGGCTGCACCGACTGCCTCGACACCGCCTGGTCGCTCAAGCCCGCCCGATTCCAGGACTGACCCGGGCCGTAACGATCCCGTCACGATGGTGGCGTATCCCTTCTCGCAGAGGAGGGGCACGACATGGTGGTGACTGCGCAGGTGGCGGGACGGGTGCGGGTGCCGGTGGCCCTGGCCGTGGGGGCCGGGGCCGGGTTGCTGTGGGGGGTGGCGGTACGGGCCTGGATGCGGCTGATCGCGGAGGATCCCGAGTTCACCGTGTCCGGGACCGTGTTCATCGTGGGTGCCGCCACCATCGCCGGGCTGGGCATGGCGATTGCCGCCTCGGCGCGGCGCAATCGGTGGCGCTTCGGCAAGGCCGCCTCGGTCCTCGGCGGAATCCTCGTAGTCCCGCTCGGCACCGGTGCCGGCAGCATCCTGCTCGCCTCGGTGGTGGTCGGGGGAGTGGCGCTGGGGCGACCGCGGATCGTGTTGCCGGTCCGCCTCGCCGTTCTCGTACCGGTGGTGTTCATCGGCCTCGGCGCCGACGGGCTGCCGTTTGCCGTGGCCATCGCGGTGGTGGGTGCGGTCGGAGTGCTGCTGGTGAGCGGGTATCGCACCCGGCTCGTCCTCACGATCCTTGCCGCCACGCCGGCGGTGCTCGTGATGTTCGGCGTCCTCACCTCGGATCTTCCGCTGTGGCAGCGACTCGCCGGTGCGGCCGCCTATCCGATGCTCGTGGCGCCGGTCCTGCTGTGGTTCTCCCGCACCGTCGCCCCGTTCCCCGATCGGGACGCCTAGCGCTTCGGGTCGGCCAGCTTGCGCGCCAGGTGGAGGATGGCGGCGCGCTCCTTGGGCCCGAGGTGTTCGGCGAGGTCGGTGATCTCGCGAACGAAGTCGGCAAGATCCTCGGTGGCCGGGTTCATGGGAAGTCGCATCGCCGGGCGGGGGGCGGACATCGCCGCCGGTTGGATGGCGGTGTCACCAGTGAGCCACCACGGGTCGCCACCGCGGCGTTCGCTGCGGTCGCGGCGCATCTCCACCGACTCGAGCAGTTCGTGGCTGCGGATGCCCAGCGCCTCGGCGATGGCGACCAGCGCCTGCGGTGACGGCTGCTTCTGGCCGGCCTCGATGGCGGCGAGGTGGGAGTAGGAGAGACCGGCCTTGTCGGCCAGGTCCTTGCGCTCCACGCCACGGTCGGTGCGCAGCACCTTGATGGTGTGACCGAGGGCAGCGGCAAACTCCGCGGTCCCGTAGCGGGTGTCTCCTCCCATGGGGCTGATGCTACCCCCCTGGGGCCGGAATCCGGCCGATCTGGCGGTCGATTTGACCTGGCCTACCCTTACGGAGTAATATTGGTCCCCCCGGGGCAAGAACTGCACCGAATCTGTCACACCGCCGCGGTATCAAGAGGTCGGAGATTCGGCGGATGGGTGCCCCGGAATCTGAGGTCGGCCCGATCGTGGGCCGACCTCAGACAAGGCCAGCGTCCTATCCGCCGAGTCTCCAAGAAGGAGGATCCCCATGACCGAGACCACATCCACCGACCGCAAGCCACCCGTTCACATCTCCGTCGTCCTGGACCGCTCCGGTTCGATGGCGTCGATCGCCGACGACATCGTCGGCGGCTTCAACGAGTACCTCACCCGCCAGAGGGACGTCGCCGGCGAGGCCCGAGTGACCCTCATCCAGTTCGATTCGCAAGACCCGTTCGAGGTGGTCTTCGCCGGTCTCGACCTGCGCAAGGTCCGGCCGCTCGATCGGCACTCCTATGCCCCGCGGGCCGGCACGCCGCTCTTCGACGCGGTGGGGCGGATGATCGCCCACATCGACGCCGACATCGTGCATCGCCGCACCCATGCCCTCCCCGAGGAGGACCAGGTGGTCGTCGTCATCACCGACGGTCTGGAGAACGCCAGCCGCGAGCACGACCGTGCCTCGATCTTCGCCCTGGTCGAACAGCACCGCCAACTGGGCTGGGTGTTCACCTTCCTCGGCGCCGACCAGGACGCCTACGCCGAGGGCAGGCGCATGGGCGTCGCCGGGACCAACGCCGCCAACTGGGAGAAATCCGGTGCCGGGGTGCGCAAGATGTACGACGACCTCGAATACTCGACGCGCAAGCACCGCGAGAAGGCGGCGATGGCGCGCAAGATGGAAGCCGACGTCTTCCACCAGGAGCGCAAGCCGTAGGGCGGTTTCGCTCTCTCCCCGATCTCTTCCCCCTGTTGCTCCCCCCGTAGGGGGGAGTACGGCGAAGCCGGGAGGGGGGCTTCCCCCTCCGGCGCCGAAGACTTGAGTCTGCGGCTTGAGGTGTGGCGCGATCTTCCGGGGGAGTACGGCGAAGCCGGGAGGGGGGCTTCCCCCTCCGGCGCCGAAGACTCGAGTCTGCGGCTTGAGGCGTGGCGCGATCTTCCGGGGGAGTACGGCGAAGCCGGGAGGGGGGCTTCTACCTACTTGCGCGAAACGGGGAAGCCCCCTCCGTCGGCGGCGCGGACGCCGCCGCCACCTCCCCCAAGAGGGGAGG
>CAYYIA010000191.1:0-4098 GCA_964471875.1 uncultured Acidimicrobiia bacterium | reverse complement strand
GCGGAGACGGTGTATGCCGTCAACCTCATCCTCGGCGGGGTGCTCACAGCGGCAACGGCTCTGGGTGCACCGTTGGTGGCGGACTTCTTCCGCGAGCCGCTGGTGACTCCGCTGCTGCGAGTGCTCGCGTTCACCTTCATCCTCGAGGCGCTCGGTTCCGTGCCCCTCGTGCTCCTCAAACGCGACCTCGCCTTCCGCCGCAAACTGATCCCCGACATCGGCCGCTCGATCATCAAGGGAGCCGTGTCGATCGGTGCCGCCACTGCCGGGTTCGGGGTGTGGGCGTTGGTGTGGGGCCAGCTCGCCGGAGTGATGGCTTCGGTGATCCTCGCCTGGTGGGTGGTGGATCATCGACCCCGTCCCCGCCTGCATCGAGGCGAGCTGCGATCGCTGAGCCGTTTCGGGGCGCCGTTGATCATCACCGACATCCAGTACGCCATCTGGGCCAACCTCGACTACGTGGTCGTGGGCCGTCTCCTGGGCGACTCGGCCCTCGGCATCTACACCCTGGCCTATCGCCTGCCTGAGTTGCTGGTGCAGTCCGTGTGGCGAGTGTTGGCCAACGCCATCTTCCCGGTGTTCTCCACGATCCAGGATCGCGCCGACCTACTCCGCCGCGGTTACCTCGCGACGATTCGCTACACCCAGGTCATCGTGGTGCCCTTGTGCGTCGGCCTCTTCCTCACCGCCGAGCAATCGGTGGCCGCGCTCTTCGGCGATCAGTGGGCCGAGGCGGTACCGGTGTTGCGCGTGATGGCCGTGTTCTCGCTCATCGGCTCCGTCGGGGTGAACGCCGGAGACGTCTACAAGGCGCTGGGCCGCACCGGGGTGCTGGCGCGGTTGTCGGCACTCGAACTGATCGCCCTGGTACCGGCTCTTCTCCTTGGCGCCCGCCATGGACTGGTGGGGGTCGCCTGGGCACATGCCGCGGTCGCAACCGCCGACACCGCCGTTCGCCTGGCGGTGGCCAATCGCATGGTCGACACCACCTTTGGTGATGTCTGGCGGCAGGTCGCCCCGTCACTCGCCGCCGGGCTGTGGATGGCCGCGGCGGTGGTTCCGGTGCTGTGGGCCACCGGCAGTGCCTCTCCCATCGTGGCGCTGCTCGCGGCCACCGCCGCCGGGGCGGCGGCCTACGGCGTGGCCCTGTGGCGGATCGATCCCGCGGTGATCCGGCGGATCGCCGGCTTCGCCGGCCTGCGGCGTGCCGGGGTCCGGCCATGACCGGCCGCCGCCACGCGCTGCGTGCCGCACCGGCTCCGGTGAGCGAGGCGCGCCTCCGCGTGCTGTACCTCATCGACTCGCTCGGTCAGGGAGGCGCCGAGCACCTCCTGGTTCGTTACCTCGAGGCTCTCCCCGCGGCCGGAGTGGATCCCACCGTGGTCGTCATCCAGGACCGCGACGGCAATCCGCTCGCGCCGGCGGTGACCGGACTCGGCGTTGCGCTCGAGACCCTTCACATCGATCGCCTTCGCCGCCGCGGGGCCCTTGCCCGGGTGGGAGCGGCCATCGACCGCCATGCACCGGATCTGGTGCACACCCAGCTCGAGTTCGCCAACATCCTCGGCACGATCGCCGCCCGCCGCCGCGGCATACCCACCGTCGCCACCTTGCACACCCTCGACCTCCCGCGACCCTGGAGCCGCGACGCGGTGCGCTTTCGCCTCATGGCCCGAGTCCTGGCCTCGCGCTCGCGGGTGATCGCCGTGTCGGAGAGCGCCGGAGCTCACTTCTCCGAGCGGTCCGGAGCACGCCGTGGCGTCGTCACCACCCTGTACAACGGCATCGACCTCGACCGATTCCTCGGCCCGCACCCCGCCGCAGCCGACAATCTCCGCCTTTCGCTCGGCATCCCCGCCGGGTCACGCATCGTGGTGACGGTGGCGGTGCTGCGGCCACCCAAGGGGATCGGTGACCTCATCGCTGCACTCCCTGCGGTTGCGCTCGGCGTCCCCGACACCCATCTCGTCATCGCCGGGGACGGTCCGGCTCGTCCCGACCTCGAGGCCGCGGCGGCGGCACACGGAGTGGGCAACCGGGTTCACTTCTTGGGCCACCGGACCGATGTCGATGAGGTGCTCGCCGGCGCCGATCTCTTCGTATTGCCCTCCCACACGGAGGCGCTGCCCACCGTGCTCATCGAGGCCATGGCCTCCGGCCTTCCTGTCGTCGCCACCACGGTCGGGGGAATCCCGGAGATGGTCGAACGCGGCAGCAGCGCGCTCCTGGTACCCCCGCACGAGCCGGAACTGCTCGCCGAAGCCATCACTCGCGTACTCACCTCGCCACTGCAGGCGGCGGCCATGGGAACCGCGGGGCGACGCATCGCCCGGCACCGCTTCGATGTGAACCGCCAGGTCGGCGAGCTGGTGGCGGAGTATCGGCGCATCGTCGCCGGCGGGGAGTCGGTATGACGCGCATCGCCCTCGTCGAGCAGGACGGTGCGGGAGGGATGATCCACTACGCCTATCAACTCGCCGACGCCCTCACCGGTGCCGGTGCCGAGGTCACCCTGCACACGGCGCGTCGTTACGAGTTGCGCGAACTCCCCCACCGGTTCACCGTGCGCGCCGAGATGCACCTGTGGCCGGCCATCGAACCGCCGACGCACCGCGGTCTCGGCGTCATCGGTCGCAAGCTCCGGCGCCCCTGGCGCGCCATGCGCTACGCCGCGGTATGGCACCGACTCACCGGCCGCCTCATCCGGGAGCGTCCCGATGTCGTGCTCTTCTCCAGCATCCGCTTTCCCTTCCAGGTGGTGTTTCTGCGCCGGCTGCGGCGCCGCGGCCTCGTCCTGGCCCAGGTGTGCCACGAGTTCGAGCCGCGCGAGCGCGGGCGCTGGTCGCAGGCGCTCAGCCGCCGCCTGTCGCTGGCGGTGTATCGGACCTTCTCCGTGGTGTTCCTCCATGGAGAACAAAACCGCAAGGCCTTCCTCGACGACTTCCCGATCGATGCCGACCGCACCCGGGTGATCCATCACGGCAACGAGTCGATGTTTCTGCGCCTGGCGGATGCGGGCGGAGACCTCAGAGAGCGATACGGACTCGGGGACGACGAACCCGTGGCGCTGTTCTTCGGTGGTCTGCGACCGAGCAAGGGCATCCTCGACCTCGTCGACGCCTTCGCCACGCTTCCTCCCGGGACACCGGGGCGGCTCCTCGTGGTCGGCCAGCCAGCCGGCATCGATCCGGCAGAGGTACGAAGTCGAGCGGAGCACGCCGGCATCGGCGACCGTGTCGTCGTCGATGGACGCTATCTCCCCCTCGACGAGGTCGGCCCGCTCGTGCGTACCGCCACCTTCATCGTGCTTCCCTATCGATCGGCCACGGCCAGCGGGGTCCTCCAGGTTGCCTTCGCCTTTGGCCGTCCGGTTGTGGCCACCGCCCTCGGGGCTCTCGTCGAGGATGTCGACCACGGCGTCACCGGACTGCTGGTGCACGCCGACGATCGAGACGAACTTGCCGCGGCGATGGCGTCGCTCCTCATCGAGCCCGACCGTGCCCGGAGGATGGGCCTCGGTGCCGCCGAAGCGGCTGCCACACGCTTTGGCTGGGAGCCGATCGCCGCCGCCATCCTCGACGCCCTCTCCGAGGTGGCTCCATGATCGGGCTTGCGTTCTGGGCGGCGGTGGCGCTGGTCGCCTACACGTACGCCGGCTACCCGCTCCTCATCACCGTCGTCGGCCGACTCCGACCTGAACGGGTCTATGGCGACCACACCCCGAAGGTGACCCTCATCGTGGCCGCCTACAACGAGGCCGAGGTCATTGGCGACCAACTGCGGCGCATCGCCGACCTCGACTATCCGGCCGACCTGCTGCAGGTGATCGTGGCCGCCGATGGATCCGACGACGCCACCGCGGCGATCGCCCGGACCTTCCCGGGGGTCGAGGTGGTGCATCGGTCGGAGCGCGCCGGAAAGATGGCGGCGATCCAACGCTCCCTGGAGTGGGCTACCGGCGACGTCATCGTGACCACCGATGCCAACAACCGCATTCGGCCGGACGCGCTCCGCCAGCTCGTGATGCCCTTCGCCGACCCGGCGGTCGGCGCGGTCACCGGACGCAAGGTCGCCGAGGGCGACGACGGACTGGGGTTC
>CAYYIA010000190.1:0-4101 GCA_964471875.1 uncultured Acidimicrobiia bacterium | reverse complement strand
AGATATGTGATATTCTTATCACACAATCTCCGATGATGCCGTCTTCCGTGCGTTGGGGAACTCGACGCGGCGCTCGATCCTCGATCGACTCCGCCAGGGTCCCCTGACCACCGGCGACCTCGCCGCCGCTCATCCCGACCTGAGCCGATATGCCGTCATGCAGCACCTCGGGGTGCTCGAGGCCGCCGGGTTGGTCGTGGTGCGTCGGCAGGGGCGGCAGCGGTTCAACCATCTCAATGCCGTGCCCCTGCGCGAGGTGTACGAGCGTTGGGTGGGTGAGATCGCCGGATCGTCCGCCGAACAGCTGCTGGCGCTGCGTCGCCACATCGAGAGAGGGAAACCGATGTCCGAAGTCCGAACCGTCCGCGTCGAAAACGAGATCCGCTTCAAAGCGACCCCGGAGCGGGTGTTCGCCGCCATGACCACCGAAAGCCTGCAGTGGTTCCCGCACACCTATGGCGAGGACCGCGTGGTCGGCATCGTGTGCGAGCCCCGCGCCGGCGGACTGCTCCGCGAGGACTGGGGTGACGACCACGGACACGTCTACGGGATCATCCAGGTGTGGGATCCGCCGCGCACCTTCACCACCCGGGCCTGGCTCGGCCTCGGGGTGATGCTCGACACCGAGACGACCGTGACCGCCGACGGCGACGAGACCATCCTCAAGGTGTCGAAGGTGGCGGTCGGTCCGCTCACCGACGACGAGGCCGCAGGGATCCGGATGTATGGCGGCCTCGACAACTTCGAGCAGGCGCTGCGCGCCTGGGTGGAGCGCTAACGGGTTCGGGGGGCGGCGGGCTTCGTGCGGCGACGAATCGCAGGAACGTCGCGGCGAAGCCCGTCCGCCTCCACCTGGAACACCTCCACCGACTCGACAAAGCCGGCAAAGCGCTGCTTCCCGAGACTGCGGAAGTCGATGCCGGCCGGCTTGCCCGCCGCCCTGCGGGCCTCCCCGCTCACCAGAATCTGCCCACCCTGCGCCGCCGCCGAGACCCTCGCCGCGGCATGCACCGCAAGTCCGACGTAGCCGGTGTCACCGAGCGTCACCTCACCGCTGTGCAGTCCGGCCCGCACCCTGACGCGGCTCCCCCCCGGCCAGGTGGCCGCCTCCAATGCCCGCTGCAAGGAGACCGCGGCGGCGACACCGGCTTCGGCGCCGGTGAACACCGTGAAGGACTCGTCGGCGCGCATTTCCACCACATGGCCACCGGCATCGCCGACGACCCGCCTGATGATGCGGCGCAGCTTCTGCAACAGCCGGGCATAGTCGTCACCGAGTCGATGCAACAGGGTCGTCGAGTTCTCGATGTCGGTGAACATCAGCGTGACGAATCCGCTCGGCAGGTCCGACGCCGACTTCCGCACCCGCTCGGTCTCCAGTTGCGTGGTGATGAATCCCACCGGGACGATCCCGTACTTCTTCGCCGCCTGCAGCAGCCTGCGGCGGGCCTTGTCGCGTGCGGCCTCGTCCTCGAACTTGACCTGCTCGAAGCGGGCCAGGGCGTTGCGGACGTGGGGTTCGTCGTAGATCGGCAGGCGGCGCACCCCCTTGGCATCGACATAGGCGAAGGCCGAATCGGGGAGGTTGTTGCGATCCCGGTCGCTCAGCTTGGCCACGGCGGAAACCTAGACGCTCCCCGGATCGCTGGGGACTCACTCCCGGTCGGGTAATCGAACCTTGCCCTCGTGGACCAGGGTGTGGTGACGGCTGCACAGCAAGACCAGGTTGTCGAGGGTTGAATAGTCGCACCCGTGCTCCAGCCAATGTAGCTTGGGCTTGCACGTTTTCGGGGGTTATTAGGGACACTCGGCCTCCAATCGAGCCACCGAGGTTTCGACCGACTGCGACAGCCACTCGCAACGACTGGACAGGCATCAATCGAAGCCACCGGCCGATGCTCGCAAACGCATGGCGAAGTCGCTGATGCCGAGTCGGCAGATTGCGACGACATCGAGCTCGTCCTCGACTGTAGCTGAGCCATGGTCGAAGTCGAGGAGGACGTTGAAGGCGTTGAACGTGAAGTACTGCGTACCTTCTGACGGAGCCGCCTCGATAATTGAGACCAGAAGGTTGCGGACGTGATCGTTCGCTTCCTCGGCCATGAACCGATCAATGAGACAGTGGCTCATCAGCCCGCCGCCACTGGGAAGGCCGTCTGGATGAGGCCATTTCGGACGTAGACCTGAATGCCGGAGACCGCCGCCCCCGAAGCGTCGACGCCGATGTTCGCCCCCGTGTTCCAGACGATGCTCGTGGTGTTGCCGCGGGTCGTCACGTTTCCGTAGCGAAGAGCGTCGTCCACCAGGCCCTGGATCTGTCTGACGCTCGTCCCCTCTGCGAATCGGCTGACGTTGTTGAACCCTGAGTTCCAAGCGTGACGGTAGTTGATGTGCTCGATCGTCGACATCGTCCCACCGTGTCGGTACGTGTTTACACCCCAAGCTGCGTCCACCTGCCTCGCCCCAGCAAGCGCCAGAAGGTCGTCGGAGTGGTTTGCGACGGCGGCGACTTCGGCTGCCTCGTCGGCGTGGCTTACGATGGCAGCGGCCTCGTCCGCGTACCGTAGAGCGCGCCCAACACCGCCGGCAAAGATGCCGAAGGCTGCCCAACCCCGGCTCTGCTCCTCGCCGTTGAAGTCGGTGCCAGTGACCAGGACCTTCAGGTCACCGAGCCCTGTCCAGTTGGCTGCGCCTGCGAGTAGGTCGCCAAAGTCCGAGCCGGGATTCAGGATCCGATTCGTCTCGTGGAACACGGACTGGGGATCGGGGGTCGAACCCCAGGGCACCTCTTCGTAGTTCGGTCGGGCGTACGCCGCTGACGAGTCGCCGGTGATGTAGGTGTTGAGCTGGATAGTTCCATGGCCGGTTGGGTCGGTCCCGTTGGCCGGGTTGCCGCTCGCATAGGCGTAGCGGTTCCAGCCGACCGAGAGACCCACCGTCGGCACGATGGTGTCGGCGGCGACAAAGGCGCCAACGGCCGGGTCGAAGTAGCGGGCGTTGTAGTAGTAGAGCCCGGTGTCTCCGGATGGCGCACCGGCGGCGTCACTCGTCTGGCCTGTATACCGCTGGTCGATGGGGAGGGTGCCGACCGCAGTGCGCTCGGCGCCGTAGGGGTAGTAGTACTGCTTGATGTGGGTGTTCGACGTGTCGTTGTAGGCGGCGACGGTGGAGCCGAGGTGGTTCTGGAACAGGAACACCGTCGCCGCGGTGGTGTGGGTCCTGGTGGTGACGGGGGTGCCGGCGAAGGTGTAGTGGGTGCGGGTTTCGGTGACCGTCGAACCGGTTCGGTCGATTTCCATGAGTCCGGCCACATAGGTGGCGGTATAGGTGCCGTGGGAGCGGGAGACGCGCCTACCGTCGGCGTCGTAGACGAACACCACGTCGTTCGCATCAGAGGGGAGGTCGACGGCGGTGAGCCGGTTCTCCAGGTTGTAGGTGTAGCTAGTGGTGATGCTGTTGTCGGTCTTGGTGATGCGGTTGCCGTTGTCGTCATACCCGAAGTCGATCGAGGTGCCGATCTCGACCACCCCGTGCGGCCCAGCATCCCCGCCGGCCGAGGTGTTGCCGGTGCCGTAGCTGTAGGTGGGGCCATCCAGGGACATGAGGTTGTGGAGGTTGTCGTAGGTGTAGTCGTGGTCGAACGGGGCCAAACCAGCCGACGAGTAAGTGGTGCATGACGAGTTGCCGGTGAAGGCATCTGTCAGCCGGTTCGAGGTGTCGTAGGCGTAGCACTCGTACTGGTCAGAGTTTCGGTTGTCCTTGATCCGGGTCACTTTGCCCGAGTCGTCGTACTGGTAGGCCAACAACACCAGATTCGACGTCGAACTCCCCGACAGCTGCGACGTTCCGGCCTTGTACTGGTCAACGCGGAGCGTGTCGGGGTAGTAGGTCCATGACCGGTTGATCGTGGCGTCGCCGAGGGTCCATGCCGAGGGTTGGCCCTGTGGGGTCCACAGGGCGGCGTCGACGTAGGTTTGGCCGCCGAATAGGTCGAAGGGTTGGCCGAGCCCGTTGTAGGTGGTGGTGACCGTTTCGCGGCTACCGGCTCCAGGGACGAGGGGATAGATCAGGTCGTCGAGGGCGCCGTCGTCGTAGTAGGTG
>CAYYIA010000189.1:0-4104 GCA_964471875.1 uncultured Acidimicrobiia bacterium | reverse complement strand
TGGCTTCCTAGTGCCTAGCGCCTAGTACCTAGTGCCTAATCTGCCCTCTCCCGACCAAGGACGCTCCGTGGATTTCGACATCGCCGATCCGTCGCTCGCCGCCGATGGCGCCCTTCGCATCGAATGGGCCCGGAGCCGGATGCCGGTGCTCGACTCGATCCGGGAGCGGTTCGAGCGTGACAAGCCGCTGGCGGGGATTCGGATCGGCGCTTGTCTCCACGTGACCGCCGAGACCGCCAACCTCATGACCACGTTGCGCGCCGGTGGCGCCGAGGTGGCGCTGTGCGCCTCGAACCCCCTGTCCACCCAGGACGATGTGGCAGCAGCGCTCGTCGCCGATGGCATCGCCGTACACGCGGTCCGGGCCGAGGACGCCGACCGCTACTACCGCCACATCCGCACCGTCCTCGAGGCATCACCCCACATCACCATGGACGACGGCGCCGATCTCGTGACGATGCTGTTGAAGGAGCGACCCGATCACCATCCGATCGGCTCCACCGAGGAGACGACGACCGGGGTGATCAGGTTGCGTGCCATGGCCGCCGACGGGGTGCTCCGTTTCCCCGTCGTCGCCGTCAACGATTCCGCCACCAAGCATCTGTTCGACAACCACCACGGCACCGGGCAGTCGTCGCTCGACGGGATCCTGCGCGCCACCAACCTCCTGTTCGCCGGCAAGACGGTCGTGGTGATCGGCTACGGGCACTGCGGGTCGGGGGTGGCGGCTCGCGCCGCCGGCCTCGGTGCCCGCGTGGTCGTGGTCGAGGTGGACCCGGTGCGGGCCCTGTCGGCGGCGATGGAGGGCTTTACGGTCGCCACGATGGCCCAAGCCGCCCGCCTCGGCGACGTGTTCATCACCGTCACCGGCAACATCCACGTGATCCGCGGCGAGCACTTCGATGTCATGCGCGACGGTGCGATCCTCGCCAATGCCGGCCACTTCGATGTCGAGATCGATCTCGAGGCCCTGGCGGCGCGGTCGACCGGAAAGCGTCGCCTTCGCCACGAGCTCGACGAGTGGAAGCTGAAGGACGGGCGCCGGGTGCTGGTGGTCGCCGAGGGCCGGCTGGTCAACCTCGGGGCCGCCGAAGGTCACCCCGCCGAAGTGATGGACATGTCCTTTGCCAATCAGGCGCTGGCGGCGGAGTGGCTGGTTCGCGATGGCAAGACCCTGGCTCCGGGGGTGCACCGCCTCCCCGAGCACCTCGATGGCGAAGTCGCCACCATCGCCCTCAAGCGCCTCGGCGGCGGCCTCGACGCCCTCACCGACGAACAGGCCAAGTACCTCGGCACCTGGGAGATGGGGACCTGAAGTCCGCAGTCCCCAGTCTCCAGTTGCCAGGAAGTCACCGGTCCCCGTTCAGCGCTACCCGTTGCCCGGCCGCGCCGGACGATGCTCGCGACCCGGGCCGACTAGTTCTCCTCCTGGACTGGAGACTGGAGACTGATGACTGGCGACTTCTTCCTGGACTGGTGACTGGTGACTGGCGACTGGAGACTCAACTGGTGATATCCACCAGCGCTCGCTGTGTCGCCTCGGCCTCCGCCAGGACCTCACCGATCTCTCGCGTCACCAGTTCCTCGCGTACCAGCAGGGCGTCGCGCAGGGCGGCGACCAGGTGGCGGTTGTCTTTGAGGAGTGCGGTGACCACCGCCTTCTGATCTTCGAGCATGCGGTCGACCGCCGCCCGGGCGCGGTCGTCTCCGAGCACCTGGGCGGCGAGGTTGCCGCCGACGAGGCCGGCATCGATGGTGCGGAACGACACCAGGGAACCTCCCAGGCCGAGTGAGCCCACCAGCTCGACGGCGATCCCGGTGGCGGCGGCGAGGTCACCGGCTGGTCCGGTGCCCGACTCTCCAAAGAAGAGCTCCTCGGCCACCATGCCGCCGAGGGCGATCTGGATGAGGGCCAGCGACTCGCTGCGACGGCGCGTGTAGCGCTCCTCGGTCTCGGTGTGGGCCAGGAGTCCGAGGGCGTCCTTGCGCTTGACGATGGAGAGCAACTCCATCTTGCGGCCGCGTCCCACCAGGTGGGCGACCACGGCGTGGCCCGATTCGTGGACCGCGATCGAGTCGCGCTCCTCGACGGTGTACTCGGTGGGTTCGGCGAGTCCAACCTCGACGTCCATGCGGGCGCGGCGGAGGTCGTCGACGCGCAGCGCCGAGCGGCCGTCGCGCAGGGCGAACAGCAGGGCCTCATCGAAGAGGCGCTCGAGCGATGCCGGCGAGTAGCCCATCGTGGTGGCGGCAAGATCGTCACGGGCGACCTCGTCCATCGTGGTGTCGTGTGCCTTGCGGTCGAGGAAGAAGTCGATGAGGTCGCGGCGGCCCTTGCGGCTGGGGAGCCCGAAGTGCAGCACCCGGTCGAAGCGACCCGGTCGAAGCAGCGCCGGATCCAGCGAGTCGGCGCGGTTGGTGGCCCCGATGAGGAGGACATTGGCGAAGGGCGGCTTGCGGGTGCGCAGGTGGAGCTCGGGCGGGAGCAGCTTGTTCACCGCGCGCCGCAGGGCGTTGGCGAAGAGCAGCGATCGCGGCGGATCGTCGAAGCTCTGCATCTGCACGAGGAGTTCATTGACCACGCCGCCGGTGCCCTCGGATACCGCGGAGCGGTCGACTCCGGTGCGCGACACGGCGCGGTTCATGCCACCGCGCCGGGCCCCGATGGCGTCGAACTCCTCGATGAACCCGATGGCGCCGCCTTCCTGCCGGGCCACCTTGCGCAGACGGCGGAAGTAGGAGCGGATCTTGCGAGCGGTGGCGCCGTACCACATGCTCTGGAATGCGGTCGACGAGACGAAGAGGAAGGGGACCCCCGCCTCCTTGGCGAGCGCCTTGGCGGTGTGGGTCTTTCCCGTGCCGGGCGGTCCCTCGAAGAGGATGCCGCGACGCGGCGCCCCTCCCATCTGATCGCGGAAGTGGCGATGGTTGAGGAACACTTGCAGGGTGTGCTGCACCTCACCGAGCACCGGTCCGAGGCCGCGCACCTGGTCGAAGCCGACATCGATCTGCTCGGGGAGGAACACCACCTCGGGGGAGCGGCCGTTGCCCAGCATGGGGAGGAGCACCACCGCCCCGAGCAGCATGACCACCACCACTCCGGGGAGCCAGTACACCGCGTCGGGACCGAAGTGCGGCAGGCCGGGGGAGACCGGATTGCCGGAGATGATCCGCACCCACATCCACACGGCGATCGGTCCGATCACCCAGGCGATCTTGCGGAGTCGGCGCATCCGCTGTCGCTCGCGGGCGACCTGAACGTCGACGGGCATCGGCATGTCCTCTCGTGGGTGGTTCGATGCACTCTACGCCACGGACAGTGTTCGCTCAACGCGTTGGGTGGTTGCCGGGTGCGTCATTTGCTGGTTCCGGTGGGTGACTAGTCAGCGTGTCGGAGCGCCGACCTACGGTGCCGGCATGTCCTGTGTCACCTGTGGCGGCGCCTCCGGAGCGCCGCTGTGCGATCGCTGCCAGGGCGCGCTCCGCCCCGTACCGGTGCGATGGATCGCGGGTCTGGTGGTGCAGTCCGCGTTCGTCCACGATGGCCCTGCCCGCCAGGCGGTGCTCCGCCTCAAGTACCGGGCATCACCAGCGGGCGAGATCGGCCGGGTGCTCGCCCCACTCCTTCCGACCCACGCCACCGCCCTGGTCCCGATCCCGCGGGTGCTGGCGCGCCGCTGGCGATACGGGGTGGATCCGGCGCTCGAGATCGCCCGGTCGTTGTCGGCAGTCACCGGACTCCCCATCGTGGCGGCACTGCAGGCTCCGATCTGGGTGCACCGCCGCGCCGGCCCCCGCCAAGCCCACCACGGCATCCCCCGCTTTCGCCGCATCCTCCCGGTCCCCCCAGGCGCCGTGCTCATCGACGACGTGGTCACCACCGGAGCCACCCTGCGCGCCGCAGCCGAGATCACCGGGATCACGAGCGCGGTGACGGTGACGGCAGCAATCAGGGGCTAGGGACGAGGGGCTAGGGCCCGTTGCCCGTTGCCCGTTACCGGAGTCGTCCGGCACCCGGTACCCGGCACCCGGCATCCAGGTTCTGCGCCCCTAGCCCCTAGCCCCTCCGGTTTCTGACGAATTGCGAATTGCGAATTGCGGGGC
>CAYYIA010000188.1:0-4105 GCA_964471875.1 uncultured Acidimicrobiia bacterium | reverse complement strand
GCGACACCCTGTTCCACATCGCCGGTGAGGTGGCGATGTGCGACCGTGCTCGCCTCGAGGTGAACGTCGCCGGGACCCGGACCGTGATCGCGGCCGCGGGGCGCGCCGGGGTGCGTCGTATCGTGTTCACCTCGTCGGCCGCAACCATCGGTGAATCGCGCGGGGTGATGGCCAGTGAGGCGACACCGCACTCGGGTCACGACCTCTCGGGGTACGCCCGCTCCAAGCGCCTCGCCGAGGAAGCGGCCTTCCGGGATGCCGCCGCACTCGGCATCGACCTCGTTTCGATCAACCCCTCCTCGGTGCAAGGCCCGGGTCGCACCCACGGCAGCGCCCGGATCTTCATCGCCTATCTCGCGGGTCGAATGCGCTGGGCGGTGCAGACCCGGATGCCGCTGGTCTTCGTCGACGACACCGTCACCGCTCACCTCCTCGCCGAATCCCGCGGCCGCCCCGGGGAGCGCTATCTGATCAATGGGTGGTCACCCACGGTTGCCGAAGCCGTGGCGACCCTGGGGCGGGTGGCCGGGGTGGAGCACCGGGTTCGCTACCTCCCCTCGTGGATGTTCACCACGGCGGCCACCCTGGTCGAGGCGTCGTGGCGTCTGGTGGGCAAGGAACCTCCCCTCTGCCGGGCGATGGCGCGCGAGGTGAGCCACGGCCACCACTTCGACGGCTCGAAGGCCGAGCGCGACCTGGGTCTTCGGTACACCCGACCGGAGGAGTGGTTGGCGCGCACGGTGGAGTGGTACCGGGCCAGCGGCGTGATCTGAAGGCGAGTCATCAGTCTTCGGTCCGACAAGTCCTCAGTCCTCAGTCCTCAGTCTTCAGTCTTCAGCCAGAGGCGCGCCCCGGCGGTTCGGCGGATCGACTCTTGATCGGAGCGTCGTCACCATCGCTCGGATCTCTGCAGTCTCTCGGAGCAGCGTGCGACCAGTGTGTTGAGTCCCGAATCCGAGGTCCAAGGCCAATTCGAGATGACTGTGGAGCTCGTGTAGCGATGCGGCCGCGATTCCGAGAAAGCGGGCGTAGTCCGCTCGGGTCGGCCGGCCGGATCCCTCGACGATGTTCGCCACCGCTCCCACTGACGCTCGCCGCGTCTGGGCAGTGAGACCGAAGCGCTCATCGGGGGGGAACTCGGATGTGAACTGGTACACCCTCAAGGTGAGCTGGTGGGCGCGGCGCCACACCTCGAGGCCGTGGTAGTCACGCACCCGCTACCTGTGCCACGGATTGCCGCAAAGGTCAATCCCCTCGTCGGACTGAAGACTGAGGACTGAAGACTGAAGGCCTCCGCCCGCAACTACTCTCATCTTCCGTATTGCCTGCTCCATTGGCTTCTTTGGTCGCCAAATGGCGCGACCACCCCCCGATACCGGAGTCGGGGCGCTTCGTCGTGCCCGCGGCAACCCGGGCGTTCGTGCTGGCGGGGGTGGCGCGTGCTGCGTCCGGGCCGGTGCTGGCGATCGTGGCGGGTGAACACGACGCCGAAGACCTCGCCGACGACCTCGAGTTGTTCACCGATCGCGCCCACTTCCTCCCTGCCTGGGAGACGCTCCCCTTCGAACACGTGTCACCGAACGTGGGGACGATGGCACAACGTGCCGCCGCTCGTCACGCCTTGCGGCACGGTGGTGCGGGCACGGTGGTGGTCGGCTCGGTCCGCGCGGTGACGCAGCGGGTGTCGCCTTCGCCGGTGGAGCCTGTGGCCCTCGCTGTCGGGACCGAGATCGACCTCCCGCAGTTGACGGCTCGCCTGGCCGAGATGGGCTACGAGCGCACCGATCGCGTGGAGTCGCGGGGAATGTTCGCGGTGCGTGGCGGGATTCTCGACCTCTATCCCGCCCAGGGCCGAGAGGCATTCCGGATCGACCTCTGGGGCGACACCATCGAAGAGATCACGGTGGTGTCGGTGCTCACCCAGCGCTCGGTGGGGACGCGCTCTGGCGTCGTCGCCTACCCGGCCCGCGAGGTGCGTCCCGCCGGGTCGATCGCCGACGAGGCGCGTCGCCTCCTGCACGAGGCCCCCTGGGCGGCTTCGACGTGGGACCGCATCGCCGACGGCATCACCTTCCCCGGCATCGAGTCGTGGCTCCCGTGGCTCGCTCCCGCGCTGACCGCGGTGGACGAGGCCGACCCGGCGACCCGGGTGATCCTGTTCGATCCCGTCCGCGCCGCCGACCGTGCCGCCGATCTCGCCAAGGAGGAGTCGGAACTCGCCGCAGCGCTGGCACCCACCTGGGGTGCCGGTGCCCCCGAGGCGGGCGAGCACCCGGCGCTCTACTTGCCCGTGGGCGCAGATGCCACCCGGCTACTCGAAGCGCCACCGGTGGCGGCGCGCCCCGGTGAGGATGCCGTCGCCCTAACCCGCCTCGATGCGGTGCCCGGCGACGCCGAATCGATCGCCCGCGGCATCGCCGGCCTGGTGGGCAAGGGCACGCAGGTGGTGGTGGCGATGGATGGGACTCCCGCCGCCGACCGCGTGGCCGCCGTGCTGTCGGAGGCCGGCATCGGGTTGGAGCGCACGGCAGCGGTGGCGGAGCGGTCCGCGGTGATCGCCACCGGCATCCACCTCGGATTCGTCCTCCCGTCACTGCGTGTGGCGGTGCTCGGCGAGCAGGAGATCGCCGGCCGTCGACGCGCCCATCGCCGGGTCGGGGTAGGCGGTGACGGCAACGCCACGGCCTACTCCGACCTCAAGCCGGGTGACTTCGTGGTGCATCGGCGACACGGCATTGGACGGTTCGAGGGCCTGGTCACCCGGAGCATCGGCGATGTGGTGCGCGACTACCTGCTCGTTGCCTATGCCGGCGAGGACAAGCTGTACGTCCCCACCGACCAACTCGCCGCCGTGCGGCGCTACTCGGGCGGTGAGATGCCGCGTCTCAGTCGGATGGGTGGCGCCGATTGGGAGCGCACCCGAACCAAGGTCCGACGCGAGGTGGCCGCAGTGGCGGAGGAGGTCGTTGCGCTCCACCGGGCACGCGCCAGGGCATCGGGACACGCCTTCAGTGTCGACACGCCATGGCAACGGGAGATGGAGGCGGCGTTCCCGTTCGAGGAGACCCCCGATCAGGCGGTGGCCATCACCGAGGTCAAGGCCGACATGGAGTCCGATGCCCCCATGGATCGTCTCGTGTTCGGCGACGTCGGATTCGGCAAGACCGAGGTGGCGGTCCGGGCGGCATTCAAGGCGGTTCAGGATGGCCGCCAGGTGGCCGTGCTGGTGCCGACCACACTGCTCGCCCAGCAGCATCACCAGACCTTCTCCGGGAGGTTCGCTCCGTATCCCATTCGTGTCGAGTCGCTCAGCCGCTTTCTCACACCGCGCGAGCAGAAGTCCGTGGTGAAGGGCATTGCCAGCGGCTCGGTCGATGTCGTGATCGGCACCCACCGGCTGCTCAGTGACGACATCGCCTTCAAAGACCTCGGGCTGCTCGTGGTGGACGAGGAGCAGCGCTTCGGGGTGGCGGACAAGGACCGCATCAAGGCGCTGCGCAAGTCGGTCGACGTGCTGACCCTCACCGCCACCCCGATTCCGCGCACCCTGGAGATGGCACTCACCGGGATCCGCAGCGTCTCGCGGATCTCCACCGCACCCGAAGACCGCCACCCGATTCTCACCTTTGTCGGGCCGTATGAGGACCGCACGGTCTCGGCGGCGATCCGGCGCGAGATGCTGCGCGAGGGTCAGGTGTTCTACGTCCACAATCGAGTGCAGTCCATCGACCACGCCGTCGCCCGGATCAAGGCGCTGGTGCCGGAGGCACGCTGCGCCGTCGCCCACGGTCAGATGAGTGAGGGCCAACTGGAACAGGTGATGCTCGACTTCTGGGAAGGATCGTTCGACGTGTTGGTGGCCACCACCATCATCGAGTCCGGACTCGACCTCCCCCAGGTGAACACGCTCATCGTCGAGCGTGCCGATCTCCTCGGGCTCGCCCAGCTGTACCAGCTCCGGGGACGGGTCGGGCGGTCCAGTCAGCGGGCCTACGCGTACCTGTTCCATCCGCAGGAGCAGCGTCTCACCGAGGAGGCTCACCGACGACTCGAGGCGATCGGTGAGTTCGCCGACCTCGGCTCGGCCTTCCAGCTGGCGATGCGT
>CAYYIA010000187.1:0-4111 GCA_964471875.1 uncultured Acidimicrobiia bacterium | reverse complement strand
CGATTAGCGGGTAGCGGGTAGCGGTTCCTGCCTACAGATTCCACGACCTGTGCAGGGGGCGTACTCCGGCGTGCATCAGGTATTGGGGGCCCTCGACGGGGTCGTCGATCGGGGCACCGGAACGGGTGAACCCGTAGCGCTCGAAGAAGCCGAAGGCGGCGACGCGCACCGTCGCCCAGGCGACCACACCCTCGTGCTCGGCGGCATGTTCCAGCAGGCGTTCGAGCAGCAGGGCACCGACGCCGCGGCCGCGGTGTCCGTGTTCCACCGCCACGTCACGCACCCGCCAGGCTCCGGTGCGGGTGGCGCCGGGCATCGGCTGGGGGTGAATGGTGGCGATGCCGATCAGCAGCCCGTCCTTGAACGCCCCGATGTGCCGGGCCGCCGGATGGGTGTCACCGGGATGGTCGACGGCCTCGGGTGGCGACTCGGGGTGAAGCAACGCCCGTCGCAACGGCCGCGCCTCCGCCGGTTCGATCACCTCGATCTCGTAGTCGGACATGAGCGCCACGGTAGATGGGGAACAGGCGGAGCGGGGGACGAGCGATGCGCGCAGGGCAGTCGGCAATGGGCAATGGGCAATGGGCAACAGCGAGAAGTCCTACCGCGAGATTGCCCATCGCCGAAGCCGCCGGAGGCGGCTGAGATCGCTCATTGCGAAGAGGCCGCCCGAAGGGCGGCCTCGTTTTGAGAGCCGGGAGACGTTTCGGCTTTCGCCGCCGCGTAGGACCAGTTCGCGGGTCTCCCGGCTCCGGTGGTCCGGGTGGATTCGCCGCGGATGCGGCCAAACCCCTGTGTGGTCGGCACCGCTAGCGCCGAACCACCTCCGGAGTCCTCGAAAGACTGAAATCTACGATCGGACCACCTCCTTTCTCCGTACTGCCATCTTGCCAGATTCGGGCCTCCGTGGGGCGTTTGTGACTTTGAACTAAGTCGAAATCCGTGGCATCGTTAGGGCTGTGAGCGACCACGCCATCTCGAAGCTGTCGGGGGGACGGCCCCGCAAGACCTACGACACCGGCCGGAATTGCGCCTTCGAGGGGTGCACCACCCGCCTGTCGTCGTACAACAAGAACGAGTTCTGCTGGACCCACTTCCAGCCCGTTCCCAAGCCCGCCAGGATTCCGGCGGACAACTAGCGCTGGGCGAGGCCGCCGCCGCCTCCCCCAAGAGGGGAGGAAACCAATTGCGCGCCCTGCGCCTCAGTCCCTCACCAACAGGCCATCCGCGATCGTCAGCCGTTCTCCTGTTCGTAGCGACCCGTAGGTGGGCTCGTCGGCCACGACCACGGGGTGCACCAGGCCGTACAGCTCACGGGCCACCAGGGCGCCGAGGAGGATGATGTCGTCTGGTTCGCGCAGCACGATCGCCATGGGTGCGGTCCCGAGGCGAATGGCTTCGGCGAGGACACTTGCCGACGACGACGAGCCGCGCCCGGAGGGGAGCACCAGGATGCATCCGGCGAGCATCGCCCCCGACTGGGGATGGCGTCGGTCGATGAGCTCGCCCGTCTCCGGATCGAGCCCGCCCCACATCGACAGCGGCTCGTCGAGCACGACCACCGTTCCGGTGGCAACGCCGGCGAGGAGCGGACGCACGGTCACAGCCACACCTCGGCGTCGAGGGTGATGCGCCCGGCCATCGCCGAGGCGACACAGTCGGCCAGGCTTCCGAAGGCGACGGCAACCCCGAGGTTGCCGGGGGCGTAGTAGGCCATCTTCCCGGAGTTGGTCATCACCACCCCGTCGTGGTCGCGCATGATCGGGGTGATGTAGGTGCAGGTGTCGGTGACGATCTCGATGCCGGACGCCCGCAGCGGCAGGATCAGCCCTTCGACGGCGGCCTGGGCGAGGATGTCGCGCGAGGTGTTCACGTAGAACTCGATACCGGCGGCGATGTGGCGGCGCGCCACCAGGTCGACGAGGTTGCGGAACTCGGCGAGGGAGAAGTGCGGCGTCCCGACGCTCACCGCCGAGAGCGGTCCCACGGTGCGGGTGGACAACTCGGCGCGGGCCGCATCCAGCATCGCCTGGTCGATGACCACCTCACGTTCTGGAGCGCCGCCGCCGAGGGCTTCTTCGAGGGTGGCGGCCTCGGGGGTGCGGCCGACGGCGTGGAACATGGCCACACCGCCCGATGATGCTGCGGCGGCGCCGAGTGCCTTGAGGGCGTCTTCGGAGGCATCGGTGCGGAGTCCGACGATGGCGGGTACCCGGGTGCCGGTGCGCTTGCCGACCAGGTGTCCCACCACCGGGTACAGGATCTCGGACCCCAGCACCTCGTCGGAGATCCCCTCGAGGCGAAACACGACGCGGGCGCGGCGCTGCTCGTCGCGGTGGAGTCCCGAATCGGGGACACGGCCGGTGATGGCGGCGCAGATGTCGATGAAGTCGCCGTAGCGATCGGTGCGTGCCCCGAGCACCGAGTTGGCGAACACGATGGCGTTCGACTCGGCCCAGGCGATGTGCTCCCCGAAGGCGGGGCGGACCGCAGCCTGATACGGCGCACAGGTCCACGTCGGAGTGGCTCCCATGGCGACATAGGCCGCCATGAGCCGGCGACCCTGTGTCTGGAGGTGGGCGCTGCCCCGAAACAGATGGGGGTGGAGCAGGTCGAGGCTCGACACGTTGAGCGTGGTCGGCACCACCACCCGTCCTCCGTCGGCGGCGAGGCGCTCGGCGAAGTCGAGCCCGGCATCGCCGTGATAGAGGCACGAGTCGATGTGGGCCGAGGTCACGTCGATCAGCCGGGTGGCTCCATTGGCCTCGGCGATGGCGGTGATGATCCGCATCGCCATAGCCGCCGCCGGCCCGAGCTCACCCGACGCGAGGGCCCGGTCACGATCGGTGAGCTGCAGCACGGGGGAAGTGTGGCAGGGACGGGGGTGGCGGTTGGCAATTGGCAAGAGAGGAAGGGGCTAGGGGCCAGGGGCTTGGGGCCAGGGACGCGGTTCTTGTTTCCTCCCCTCTTGGGGGAGGTGGCACCGGCGTCCTCGCCGGTTCCCCGTTTCGCGCGGGAAGGGGGAAGCCCCCTCCCGGCTTCGCCGTACTCCCCCCTACGGGGGGAGAAACAGACGCGCGGGTACCTGGTACTACACCTTGGCGCCGCAGGAGCCGCAGAACTTCTGGCCGCGTTCCAGCTTGTTGCCGCACGAGGCGCACTTCGCCTCGGCGGCGATCTCCTTGCCGCATTCCGGGCAGAACTTGACCTTGGAGGCGAGCGGGGCCTCGCAGTGCGGGCACGACGCCACGGCGCCTTCGCGCCAGCTCTTCTCCTTGAGCATCTCGCGGTCCTCTTCGGCCATCTTCGAATGCGCCCAGATCTCCTCGACGGTGCGCGACGACTGCGCCGCCGCCATCTCCACCCCGAGATCGGGGGCGTCGTCCTTGCACAGACCCTTCTTGTCGTTCCAGCACCGGGTTCGGCACACCCACTTGGAGCAGCGCGGGCACTGCACGAACGACGGCTTCAGCGCGGTCGCCGCCTTGCGGAAGGCGTTGTCATGGGCCTTCTCCCACGCGGACGAGCGGACGTTCTCGCCGAGTTGCGCCGCCTTGCCGAACACCCCGCCGAGGAGGTTGGAGGCGGCACTCAACCCGCCGGCGACCTTGGCCGCGGTGAACCCGTCGAATTCGGTGCGATAGCCGGTGCCGCACCGGTTGCACATGAACTCGAACTGGAACCCCTCGTTGGTGCTCAGGTCATGGTGGTTGGTGGTGAACTCGATCGACTGCTCGCTCATGACGGAAGCCCTCCTGCGCGCTGGTGGCGAAGGTCATTGTGACAGGAACGGCAATTGGCAATTGGCGATTGGCAATTGGCGATTGGCAATTGGCAAGAGGGGGTGAGGAGTGAGGGGACAGGGCTCAGGTGCCGCTGCTTCGCGCATTGCGCATTGCGCATTGCGGGCCTGGTGACTGCGGACTGGTGCCTGGTGCCTTCACGGCTAAACTACACCCGTGTAATCCACGGAGGGGCTCCATGGTTCTGGCACCGGCCATCACACGGGCGACGCACGAGACGGCGGCCACCACCGCGGCTTCGATCCACCTCCACTACGAGGGTGCCGTCGTCGCGACGCCGCTGGCCGCTTTCACAGGTGCCCCGCACC
>CAYYIA010000186.1:0-4111 GCA_964471875.1 uncultured Acidimicrobiia bacterium | reverse complement strand
ACGGGACGGTACGGCCACGCCGCTCACGGCCGAGGGCACCGACAGCACCAACCCCGTGGTGTCGCCCGACGGCACCCGGGTGGCCTTCCTGCGCAAGGGCGATGCCGACGACGCCAAGCCCCAGGTACACGTCATGCCCCTCGATGGGGGCGAACCCGAGTGCCTCAGCGACTTCCCCCTGGGTGCAGCCGGTCCACAGTGGATGCCCGACGGCACGGCGTTGGTGGTGCCGGCGACGGTCATCGTGGGCAAGGAGAGCCTCGAGGAGACCCGGGCCGAGGTGAAGGCGCGGGCGGATCGCAAGCTCAAGGCCAAGGTGACCGAGGACCGCTTCTACCGCTACTGGAACCGCTGGATGACCGACGGCGAGGTGCACCACCTGTTCCGTCTCGACATCGCCACCAGGGCGCTCACCGATCTCACCCCGGGTTGGGAGCGGCCCCTCGACTACGAGAACGTGGAGACCGCCTTCGACGTGTCGCCCGACGGCACGGAGATCGCCTTCCATTCGATGTCGGTCGATCGCCCGTACGAGGACATGGCCTTTGCGGTGTACACGGTCGTGCCCGGGGAGGCCCCGCGGCATCTCTGGCCGGATGGCCCGACGATGCAGCGACGGCCCCGCTACTCCCCCGACGGCACCCGCATCGCCTTCGGCTTCGCCGTCGAGTACCCCGGGTTCTACGGCGACCGGGTGCGCCTGGCGGTCCACGATCGAGCGGGCGACCCCATCGTGCTCACCGAGGCGTGGGATCGGTCTTGTGCCGGATGGGAGTGGACTGCGGACGGCGCCAACCTGGTGTTTGTCGCCGAAGACAATGCCCGCCAGCACCTCTTCACGATCCCTGCGGCCGGAGGCGACCCCGCGGTGCTCGCCCGCGGCGGGTGGATCAGCGGCGTCACCCCGGCTCCCGACGGTGCGGTGTGGTGCAACCACAACTCGATCAACGCCCCCGACGATGTCGCCATCGCCGCCGGCGGCGAGGTCCGCCACATCACCGAGTTCAACGCCGCGGTGCTCGCCGACCTCGAGCTGGGTCGCGTCGAGGACGTGCGCTTCGCCGGTGGCGACGGTGATGAGATCCAGATGTGGGTGGTGTACCCACCGGGTTTCGATGCGACCAAGCAGTGGCCGCTCGTCCACGACATCCACGGCGGGCCTCACGGCGTCAATGGCGACACTTGGCATTGGCGATGGAACGCGCACGTGTTCGCCGCCCCCGGCTACGTGGTCGCCGCCGTCAACTTCCACGGTTCGTCGTCATGGGGCAACGAGTTCGCCAAGTCGATCCACGGCGCCTGGGGCGACCTGCCCACCCGCGACGTCGAGGCGGCCACCGACCACCTCATCGCCACCGGAACCATCGACCCGAAGCGGATGGCGATCGCCGGAGGGTCCTACGGCGGCTACCTGGTGTCGTGGCTGATCGGCGAGACCGATCGGTACGCCGCGGCGATCTGCCACGCCGGGGTCACCAACCTGCTCGGCCAGTGGGCCACCGATCTCACCTACGGGCGGCACGTCTCCTTTGGAGGGCACCCCTGGGATCCCGACGGCCTGGCGAACACCCATCGCTGGAGTCCCACCGACCACAGCATGCGCTGGACCACACCCACGCTGGTGATCCACGGCGAGCAGGACTACCGGGTCGTGGTCACCCAGGGCCTCGAGTTGTACGGAATCCTCCGCGGCAAGGGGGTCCCGGCCCGCCTGGTGTACTACCCCGACGAGGGGCACTGGATCCTCAAGCCGCAGAACTCGCTGCACTGGCACGGCGAATTCCTGGGATGGCTGCAGCGCTGGCTCAAGGGCTGAAGACGGTCCTAGACCGAGCGCATCCGGCCGACGGCGAGACCCCACTCCCAACTGCTCAACTCGGGCGGGATGATTCCGAGGGAGGTGAGGATGGCGCACACCTGGCCGCGGTGCTCGGTGCCGTGGTGGAACGCCTGAATGAGTACGACCTCGGCTTCGACATCGAAGGGGTCGTCGTCGCCACCCACCCGGATCACCCGTGTCGGGTCGGTATCCGCGGCGGCGACCAGCGAATTCGCGGCGGCGGACACCATCTCGGCCAGCGCATCGAACCCCGGCCAGGCAGCGCCGCGCATCAGTCGCGGTGAAGGCTCATGACCGAGACGGAACGCATATCCACCCTCGGCGGACACGATGTGCATCAGCGTGTCACGAATCGAGCCGAACGTCCCCGGCACGGTGGCATCGAGTTGCTCGTCGGTCAGCGGACGGCACACCTCGATGAGGGCGAGGTTGGCCCATTCGTTCTGGCGGAAGAAGTCAGAGGTCCAGTGGGACATGAGGGAAGAGTACGCAATGCGCAATGCGCAATGCGCTCACACTCGTCATAGGTGTCGTGGGCGTCTGAGCGCATTGCGGGAGGCGGCCGCTAGGCCGCCGACCTTTGCGCATTGCGGGAGGTCCGCCGACCTTCACTCCCGATAGTTCACGTACTGCAGCGGCAACTTGTAGTCGAGGGTGCGCAGCGATTCGATCACTTCCTGGAGGTCGTCTCGCTTCTTGCCGCTCACCCGGACGAGGTCGCCGTTGATCGAGGCCTGCACCTTGAGCCCCGACTCGCGGATGTGCTTGGAGATCTCCCGGGCGGAGTCGGCATCGAGGCCCTGGTTGAGGCCGTTGACGGCGCGGTACCGGCCCCCACCCACCTGCTGCAGGTTGCCCCAGGCCACCGACTTCAGGGAGACCTTGCGGCGGACGAGCTTCTCTTTGAGCACGTCCTGGGCGGCCTTGAGGCGGTCCTCGGTGGAGGATTCGACGGTCACATCCGACGCTCCGAGGGTGATCTTGGTGTCGGTGTCCTTGAAGTCGTATCGGGTTCCGACCTCCCGGGCGGCCTGATCGACAGCGTTTCGCACCTCTTGCAGGTCCACCTGGGACACCACGTCGAATGAAGGCATGACCGTCTCCTCCACCTCACCGGGCCGAATGACCGGGTGCGATCCGCCCCGGGCATGGCATTATTCCACCATGTCGAGCACGCCCCGGGCCGACCGGGGCCAGTTGTTCGCCGCTCCCTAGAGGACGGCTTCGTTTCAGGTCGACCCGCGTCCTTCTCCACACAGGGAGCTTTCCATGAGCAACAGCCTCGTCCAGCGTCACGAAAAGGTTTACGCCCCCGTCATCACCTGGGACTCCGATCTCGAGATCGTGTCCGCTGATGGCGCCTGGGTCACCGACGTCGAAGGGGAGAAGTACCTCGACTTCGCCTGCGGGATCTCGGTGGTCAACGCCGGCCACAACCATCCGACGATCGTCGCCGCCGCCAAGGACCAGTTGGATCGGCTGTGGCACGCCGGCGGAGCATTCCGCTACGACTCGCTCGTCACCGCCGCCGAGAAGGTGATCTCGATCACCCCGCCGTCGATCGACCGGATCTTCTTCATGAACTCCGGAGCCGAAGCGGTGGAAGCGTCCATGAAGATGGCCCGCAAGGTCACGGGCCGTCAGGGCATCGTCACCTTCCGCGGTGGATTCCATGGGCGCACCATGGGCTCGGTCACCTACACGACGTCGAAGGCGAAGTACCGCGAGGGATACCACCCGCTGCTCCCCTCCACCTTCGTCACCCCGTTCCCCCACCCGTACCGCTGGGGCATGACCGAGGACGAGGCCACGGATCACGCCCTCATGGAACTCGAGCTGAAGTTGAAGCACGAGGTGACCCCGCACGAGATCGCGGCGTTCCTCATCGAACCGCAGCAGGGTGAGGGTGGCTACTACCCGGCCCCGAAGCGGTTCATGCAACGGCTGCGTGAGTTGGCCACCGAACACGGCATCCTGCTGGTGTTCGACGAGATCCAGACCGGCTTTGGACGCACCGGCAAGTGGTTCGCCTCCGAGCACTACGGCCTCGAGCCGGACGTGCTCGTACTCGGCAAGGCCATCGCCAATGGGCTCCCGCTTTCGGCGGTGGCGGCGCGCGACGACCTGCTCTCGAAGTGGGCGGCGGGTTCGCACGGCACCACGTTTGGCGGAAACCCGGTCGCCTGCGCTGCCGCCGCCGACGCGGTCGACGTGGTCACGACGATGGTCCCCGGAGTCGCCGGCCACTCGGAGCACGCCTTCAAGCGGTTC
>CAYYIA010000185.1:0-4121 GCA_964471875.1 uncultured Acidimicrobiia bacterium | reverse complement strand
TGGTGTAGTCGAACTTCTCGACCGCCCGCATGAGGCCGAGGTTGCCCTCCTGGATGAGGTCGAGCAGCGGCATCCCGCGTCCCACGTACTTCTTGGCGATCGACACGACGAGGCGAAGGTTGGCCTCGACGAGCCGCTGTTCGGCGCGTGACCCGACCCGTACCGCCCGCTCCAGGAACACCCGGTCGGCGGGCAGGGTGCCTTCGGGGAGTCCGGGGAGCTTCTCGGCGGCCTTCACTCCGGCCTCGCGCTGCATCGCCAACTCGACCTCCTGCTGGGCGTCGAGCAGGGGCACCCGGCCGATCTCCTGCAGGTACATCCGCACCGGATCGGTGACTTCGATCTCGTCGTCGCTGGGGAGGATGTCGAAGATGGCGTCCTGGGAGTCCTCGCGCAACTCGACGCCCTGCTTGCGCAGCGTGTCGACCACGCGATCGAAGGCCTCGGGCGACGCATCGGCCTCCTCGAGTTCCTGCTGGATCTCAGCGGTCATGATGAACCCGCGTTGACGGGCGCGGGAAGCCAGCTCTTCGACGATCTTGTCCAAGTTCATTCCTGACTCGCGAGTTCGCGACGGCGACGTTCCAACGCTATCAACTCCTGGAAACCAGCGGTATATGCCTCCGAGTCCGACGCCAGTCCCTCGACGCGCAATCGCGTCTCTTCGATTCGGCGTTCCAGCGCGCCGAGCTGAACCTTTCTCAGCACTTCCTCCGCAGCCGGAAGCGGGGTCTCGAGGAATGCCAGGCCCCGCAACATCACGGCCACTTCGCCGTCATCGTCCCCGAGGAGCGATCCCAGATCGGGCGGCAGGCCCGGGTCCAGGGCGGCGAGCACCGGCAGCAGGAGATCGTATGCCAAACGATGCTCCTCACGCGAGAACAACCCGGCGAGATCGTGCTTGCGGACTCCTCGGTCATTGGCCAACAGCAGGCGCAGCAGCTCCCGCTCGGCCTTCTCCACCCCGTCGAGCGGTCGGGCAGGACGAGGCGTTGCCGGGCGCGCCGCCTGGGACCCGCCGGCCGCAGCCTCGACGGAGCGCACCACGACATCGAGATCGACCCCGGTGCGACGCGACACCAGCACGCCGTACTCGTGACGCGTGACCCGGTCGGGATGGCGGGCCACGACCTCGGCCGCGGCGCGTACCGCCCTGCCCCGCGCCTCCGGCTCGGAGAGATCGAAACCCTCGAGCAGCCGCTCGAGGCGGAACTGGAGGAGCGGGGTCGAAGCTGCGAGGGCGGTCTCGATCACCGCTCGCTCCCCTGCCGCCACCACGTCCGCCGGGTCCCGCCCTTCGGGCAGCGCCGCCACCCGCAGATCGAGATCCCCCGGAACACTGCGCTCGAAGCCGCGCAGACTGGCGTTGGTCCCCGCCTCATCGGCGTCGAACATGAGCACCACCCGCTCGCTGAAGCGACGGAGCAGGTCGAGGTGCTCTTCACCCAACGCGGTGCCGCAGGTGGCCACGGCCACCGGCATCCCGGCGAGATGGAGGCCGATGACATCGGTGTACCCCTCGACCACGACCGACTGACCACCCCGCACGATCTCCGACTTCGCCCAATTGAGTCCGTAGAGCAGGCTCGACTTGTGATAGATCGGAGTCTCCGGTGAGTTCAGGTACTTGGGACCCTCGCCCCCCTCGAGGAGACGGGCACCGAAGCCGACGGCATCCCCGCGCACGTCGTAGATCGGGAACATCACCCGCCCCCGAAAGCGATCGAACACCTTGCCGGTGCGGGCTCGCACGGCGAGTCCGGCAGTGACCATGACATCCTCGGGAACCTTGTGCCTGCGGAGGTGGCCGACAAGTGACTCCCCGTGCGGCGGCGAGTACCCGATGAGGAACCGGTCCACCACCGCGGCGTCGTACCCCCGTCCTCGCAAGTAGCCGCGGGCACCGCCGGCGTCGCGGCCGGTCTTCAGGCTGTCGTGATAGAAGGCAACGGCCAGCACCGTCGCATCCACCAGGGTCTGGCGGCGGTCGCGCCGCTTCGAGGCCTCGGCGTCCTCGTGCAGAGTGATCCCGGAGCGGCGAGCCAGGACCTCCACCGCGTCGGAAAAGTCGACCATCTGGGTGTCCTGGACGAAGCGGAACAGGTCGCCGCTCTTGCCGCACCCGAAGCAGTGATAGAGACCCCGGGCGGGGTCGACGCTCATCGAGGGGGTCTTCTCCTGGTGGAAGGGACACACCGCCATCACCGAGCGCCCCGACCGCTTCACTTTGGTGACCTCGGCGACGAGTTCGACCAGATCGGTGGCGTCACGAACCCGTTCGATGTCTTCTCGGCGGTACGCCATCGGGGGCGAGTGTACGGGAGGGGGAGGCACCAGTCACCAGGCACCAGGCACTAGGCACCAGAGCCAGGGCGGTTGCCCGCTACCCGATACCCGACGCCCGATACCCGACTGGGATCCGACTGATGACTGATGACTGAGGACTTCCTCAGCCCAACGCCACCGCCAGGTGATTCACCAGGTCCGCGATCGGGACCCGCACCTGCGTGGCGGTGTCGCGTTCGCGGATCGTCACTGCTTGGTCGTTCAGGGTGTCGAAGTCGATGGTGACGCAGAACGGGGTGCCGACCTCGTCCTGGCGGCGATAGCGGCGGCCGATGGACTGGGTGACATCCACCTCGATCATCCAGCGCTTGCGCAGGGTGGCGGCGACCTCCTCGGTGACCGCCACCAACTCGTCCTTCTTGGAGAGCGGCAGCACCGCCACCTTGATCGGGGCGAGTCGCGGGTGGAGGCGAAGCACGACACGCTTCTCCCCACCCAGCTCGTCCTCGTCGTAGGCATCGATGAGGAAGGCAAATGCCGAACGGGTCACCCCGGCGGCAGGCTCGATCACGTAGGGGTAGAAGCGTTGGTCGGCATCCTGGTCGTAGAACCGGAGATCGGTGCCACTCGCCTCGGAGTGCGCCTTGAGGTCGAAGTCGGTGCGGTTGGCGATGCCTTCGAGCTCGTCCCATCCCCAGGGGAAGCGGTACTCCACGTCGCTCGTGGCGGCGGCATAGTGCGCCAGCTCGCTCGGCTCATGGGCGCGCAGCCGCACCCGCTCCGGATCCATCCCCAGATCGAGGTACCACTGGAGCCGGGCGTCGAGCCAGAAGCGGTGCCACGTCTCGGCCTCCTCGGGTCGGCAGAAGAACTCCATCTCCATCTGCTCGAACTCCCGGGTGCGGAAGACGAACTGGCCGGGAGTGATCTCGTTGCGAAACGACTTGCCGATCTGGGCGATCCCAAAGGGAAGCTTCATCCGGGCGGTGCGACGCACGTTCTCGTAGTTGATGAAGATCCCCTGGGCGGTCTCCGGCCGGAGATAGGCGATGGCGGACTCGTCGTCGATCGGACCCAGGTAGGTCTTCAACATCAGGTTGAAGGGCCTCGGCTCGGTGAAGGATCCCTTCTCTCCGCAGTCGGGGCACGTGTTGGGATCGTCCAGCTTGTCGAGGCGAAAGCGGTGATGGCAGTTGGTGCACTCCACGAGCGGGTCGGAGAAGTTGGCCTCATGACCCGACGTCACCCACACCTGCCGGGACTGGATGATCGCCGAGTCGATGCCGACGATGTCGTCGCGCTCACGCACCATCGCCGACCACCACGCCTCGCGCAGGTTACGCAGCAACTCGGCACCGAGATGCCCGTAGTCCCACGACGAGCGCAGCCCCCCGTAGATCTCCGAGGCCGGAAACACGAACCCGCGCCGCTTGGACAGGTTGACGATGGTGTCGAGATCGGGGGCAGGCATGGGTGCGCATGGTAGAGGGCGGGGGCGAAGCGAAAGGCGAGGAGCCAAGGGCAATGGGCAATGGGCAAGCGCGTGGAATCCGTCCTCACGCGCTTGCCCATTGCGGGAGGCCGCCGCAGGCGGCCGACCTTTGCCCATCGCGGAGCGGTCCCCGCGATCGCCCTAAACGCTTCCGAAGCGCCGCTCGCGTCTCCGATACTCCTCCACGCAGCGCTCGAGGTCGGCGGTGCGGAAGTCGGGCCAGAGGATGTCGGGGAAGGTGTACTCGGCGTAGGCCGACTGCCACAGCAGGAAGTTGCTGGTGCGCTGCTCACCACTGGTGCGGATCACCAGGTCGGGGTCGGGCATCTCGGGGTCGTAGAGC
>CAYYIA010000184.1:0-4157 GCA_964471875.1 uncultured Acidimicrobiia bacterium | reverse complement strand
TCGGGATTCCGGGGGGCGCCGCGTTCGAGCACTGGGCCGACCTGGAGCGCGACCGCCTCGAGTCCCTGTTCCGGCGGAGTGCGGAGCTGGTGGTGCGCCGCGACCTCAATCGGTTGGCGTGGCGGCAGGCTCGGCGCGTCGCGGAGCGCCTGCGCGAACTGCAGCCCGGCCACGAGGCCAGTTGGCGGCTCGTGCTCGAGTGTGCCCTCGCGAGCGGCGACCCGCTCGCCATCGCCGTCGAGGCCGATGCTCTCGAGCGGCGCAGCACGGCAGGAGACCGCCTTCCGGAGCCCGCCACGCGCGCGCTGCTCGCGACCGCCAGGCGGGTGCCACGGGTCCCGGAGGAGGCGGTGCCGGCCGGGCACCTCGTGGCGGAGCTCACCGGACGGGGCCGGGAGTTCGCTGCCGTCACCGCGGCGTGGGCGCAGGCCAGGCTGGGGCCGGCGCGCCACGTCCACATCACCGCGGCGCCGGGTCTCGGCAAGACGCGCCTGCTGCAAGAGGTCGCGGGGCGCCTGCGAGCCAGCGGCGATCGCGTGCTCCTGGTCACCGCGGTCGCTGGCGACCGCGACATTCCCTATGCCTTCCTGGGAGAACTGATCGGCCATCTGGCCTCACTCCCCGGGGCGGTCGGCGTGGCGCCGGCATCGGCGTCCGCGCTGGTCGCGATCAACCCTGCCCTCTCCTCGCGCTTCACCGCGGCAGGCGACCCCGCCGTGGGCGAGGAGGCGCTCCGTCGGCGGACCCACGCGGTGATTGACCTGCTCCAGGCCGTGTGCGCAGAACACCCGGTGGCACTGCTGACGGACGACGCGCACTGGATCGATGGCCCCTCGCTCCGAGTGATCGAGGCGATGGTGGACCGGCTCGGTTCGCAGCCCTGCCTCCTGGTGACGGCCGGCCGACCGGAAGTGTCGCTGGTGCGTGCCCACACCGTGGAGATCGGGCTCGATCCGCTGACCGAGGCCGAGACGGGAGAGTTGATCGCCGCGCTCGGCGCGCTCCCGACCGATACCGCGTGGGCGGTCACGCTCGGCCCCCTGGTGCATCGCACGTCGCGCGGAGTGCCGCTCCTGATCCTGCAGACACTTCGCCTCGCACTCGATCACCAGCTCCTCACCCTCGACGCCGGAGTCTGGGGATGCGGTGACCCAGAGCGGCTCAGCACCGTGCTCGGCGAGGGGGAGGCGATGCGCCACCGGATCGCCGCGTTGCCGGGCACGCCTCTCGACATCCTGGCGGTGCTTGCGGTGACTGGCACCGCGGTCACCCTGGGCGAGCTCAGCCACGATGGTGAGTTCGCCAGCGATCAGGTCTCGGCTGAACTGGATCGCCTCGAGCGGATGGGCTTGGTGCGGCGCACCGCGGACGGCTGGTTGCCCGCCCACGACGAGGTGGCGGCGTTGGCGCGGGTCCTCGTGCCACCGGAACGGCTCCGCCGGATCGAGCATCGTGTCGGGGTGCGCCTGATCACGGGACATCCCGACGATCCGCAGCGGGAGCTCAGGGGTTGTCGCCACTTGATCGCCGCGGGCGAACCGGCGGTCCTCCGCATCGCGTTCCGCAACCTGGCCCGGCGGGCACGCCGTCGTGGTGACCGCCGGTCCTTCGCCGCCCTGGCGCGGGAGGTGGTCGGGCCAGGGGACTCGGGGCAACGGGTGGGTGAGCTGGTGGCGGGCATCCCGTGGCACTGGCGATTCGGTCTGTGGAGCGCACGGCGACTCGCCGCCGGGATCGCGGCACTCCTACTCGGGGTGCTCGGGACGACGGGGGCCATGGCCTGGCGCACGTCGCGCGCAGACAGCCTGCCGACGCTCTGGTACCTCGATGCCGCCACGCGCGGGGCCTCCCGGATCGTGGTTGATCCCGCCGCACTGAGTCGGCGAGGCGGGGTGGTGGAGCTTCGCCGAGGCCAGAGTGCGCTTGAAGCGGCCGCTCGCTCCTTCCCGGAGTACCTGCCGATGCCGTCGCCAGACGGGACGCGCGCGGCCTGGAACGTGAATGTCGGCGGTGCCGCCACCGTCGACATCTGGATCCGCACCCCGGATGGAGACCGGAACCTCACCGACCGGGCACGGGACCAGTACGCCACGGACTGGACGCCGGACGGTCGCTTCCTCGTCGGTGCGTCGAATGAATGGTCACCACCAGACCAGGGGGCGTACGACATCGCGGTGTTCGACCCGGCGACGGGTGCGGCGCGTCAGGTCACCAGGGGCCCGGAGCACGATCGGGGCGCCTTCGCCTCCCCCGACGGCAGCCGCATAGCCTTCATCCGGGAGTCGGGCGACCGGCCGTTCGAGCTCTGCGTGGTGCCCTTCGACGGTCGTGGACCCGCCGAGTGCCGCCTGCCGCTCGACGCCGCGGGAGTGGGTCTGTTTGGGTGGACCTCGCCGACGGAGCTGCTGGTGGTGGTCTTCCTGGTGGATGGGACAACCCCGCTCGTTCGGTACGACTGGACGACGCGCATGGTCACGCCCGTGCTCGGCCCGTTCGTCGAGGATCCGAGGCTGAGTCCTGACCGACGCTGGGTGGCGGCGCGCGCGCGGATCGCCGGAGTCCCCGGGGTGCGGGAGTGGCTGGTGCCGCTCGAGCGCCCGGCGGGGCTCCGCGAGGTCGGTGCGGAGGAAGCCGCTCGTGGCGCGGTGCGATGGTGGGAAGGGCCGTGGGACACTCGGGAGATGGTGGACCGGCTGGTGTTCGCAGACAGCGGTCGCACCCTGCTGCTCGGCGTGAGCCGCCGTCTTGTGGTCGCGGCCAAGCGCTTGGATGGCAGTGACGCCCCGCTTCGGGGGCCGCTCCGCTGGCACACGAGCGACACCGCGGTGGCCACCGTGGACTCCCTCGGCGTCGTGCACCCAGTGTCGGGTGGCGAGGTCACGGTCACCGCCTCGCTCGCGGGATGGCGCGAGGTGAGCGCCACCTTCCGCATCGAGGGAGCTGCGGACCGCACGCTGATGGAGGAAAGCTGGGATGTCTCTTGGCCGGCCCGGTGGATCACGTTTGGAGATCCGCTGCCGACCGTCGTCACGGGCCCGGATGGGGTCAAGGGGTTCTGGAATCGCGGCGACGGGGTGTACGAGAGCTTCGGTCTCTTGCGCCGCGCGTTCGATCCCTCCGCCGGCCTCGGCGTCGAGGTGCTGCTCTCCACGCCCCTCACGCGCCTCACCTGGCTTCGGGGTCGCATCACACTGGTCCCGTCGGTGGACACCGGCCGACTGGTGCGGACTCCCAGGTCGGGGGCGGCCGCTGGGTTCCCGGGCGGGCGCGAGGGGTGCGGCGTCGGCTACCCCCCGGCCGATGGCGCATTCGGGCGGGACAATGTCGGCGTGACCTCGGCCGTCTCGGTGCTCGTCCCCGTGCCGGAGCACGAGACGGCGCTGTCCTCCGGTTCGTGGTGGCGGGTTCGCATTCAGCTCCTTCCGGACGGACGGTGCGGGGTCGCGATCAACGGCAGGCCGCTGTGGCTCTCCCCGGAGCCGGTCGACATGGGGCTCAAGTACTGGCTCCGTCTGGGCGACGCGTCCGCGGACGCCCGCATCCTCCACGGCCCACTGACGGTCTGGGAGGGGGTGCGGACCGACATTGACTGGACCAGCGTGGATCGCGAGCGGGTCCGGTAGCGCTGCCGTTCCGAGTCGTGGGGCCGACTGTGGTCGCCGGGGGGAGTCCTCGTCGGCGGGTGCCACCTGCGGATTGACTCCCGGCCCCCTCCAGACTATACTCCACGGGTTCCAAGCGGCCGGGAGATCCGGCCCACCCCCAGCCGGCACCACGGGCAACAGGGTCCAGGAGTCATAAGCATCCAGCCCCCCGGGGCTGCGGTGCAACTCTTCGGACACCCCGCCCACCCCGGCGGGGTGTTCCGTTTGTGGCCCAGGCGAAAGGACCGACCCCACTGTCCAGTTTCGATCGCGAACGACGCGTCCGGGTGAACCGGCAGATCCGCATCTCGCCGGTGCGGGTGGTGACCGCCGAAGGCGAGCAGCTCGGCGTCCTGCCGGTCGAGGAGGCCCTTGCCGCCGCCCAGGAACGCGGTCTCGACCTCGTGGAGGTGGCCCCCATGGCGCGCCCCCCCGTGGTCAAGATCATGGACTACGGCAAGTTCAAGTTCGAGGAGGCCAAGGCCGCCCGCGCCGCCAAGAAGAAGCAGCACG
>CAYYIA010000183.1:0-4163 GCA_964471875.1 uncultured Acidimicrobiia bacterium | reverse complement strand
CCCCTTGACCGGTGAGGGCGTTGAGGTACACCGGCATGGTGGAGACCAGGGTCTTGCCTTCGCCGGTCTTCATCTCGGCGATGCCGTGGCGATGGAGGACCGCAGCCCCCATCACCTGGACGTCGAAGTGGCGCTGCCCCAGGACCCGCTGGGCCGCCTCGCGCACCACGGCGTAGGCCTCGGGCTCGATGTCTTCGAGCGTCTCCCCCTCGGCAAGCCGGGCACGGAACTCGGAGGTCTTGGCGCGCAACGCCTCGTCGGAGAGGGCGTGGATGGCGGGTTCGAGGGCGCTGACGGCGGCGACGACTCGCTCGTACTCCTTCAGCCTCTTTCCCTCGCCCGCGCTGAGGATTCGCTTCAGCAGGGCCATGGACGCCTCATCTTATGGGGGGTGGGACCGAACGGCGTCGCACCGCTCCAGCCCTTGTTCTGACGCAACGAGGCCCGGGCTCGTTCCGGCTCTCTAACGCAGGGCGGCGAGGCTCTGTTCCGCGGCCTCGAGCACCGAGCCCGGGTCGACACCGGCTTCGGCAGGCAGCATCTGGGCGACCACCTGGTCGGGGGTGAAGTCGATCACCCGCTGCTCACGGACCGGCAGGCCGTCGATCCCGGCGACCACCACCCCGCGGCGGATGCCACCCTCGACGCTGGCGGCGACCACGATCTCTCCCGAGCTGAGCCGCAACAGCGACCCCGGCGGGTAGGTGCCGACCATCTCGATGAAGAGCCGCACCAGATCGGCGTCGTGCACCGTCCCCGCCCCCTGCAACAGCACCTGGAGGGCATCGGAAGGGGTGCGGGCCGACCGATAGGGGCGGTGGGCGGTGACGGCCTCGTAGGTGTCGACCACGGCGACGATCCGGCTGTAGAGGTGGGTACGGCGGCCACCGAGGTCGGGATAGCCCCCGCCGTCGACGCGCTGGTGGTGTTCGAGCGCGACGGCAGCGGCGATCTCCTGACCCGGGCCGGCTGCGGCGAGGATGGCGATGGCGCCCTCCTGTGGATGCATCCGCACCTGGGCCCAGTCCTCGTTGCTGAGACGGCCGTGGTGATGGAGCGCGGCCTCGTCGACCACGACCCGGCCGACATCGTGCAGCAGGGCGCTCAGACCGAGGGCGCGGAGTTGCTCGTGACCGAGACCGGCGAATCGGCCGAGGGCGAGGGCAAGCAGACAGACGTTCACCGAGTGGTAGTAGGTGAGCTCGTCGTGGTTGTGCACCGTGGCCATGAGCAGCGATGAACCGGATCCCGCCCCACCGGAGAGGAAATCGTCGACGACCTCCTGAACCTCGCCCAGGTGCAGGGTGCGATTGCGCGACACCCCGCGCAGCGAATCGAGCGAATCGGCGTACGTACGGCGCAGCGCCGATAGAGGGCGCATCTCCAGATCGCTGGGCGAGACGATGCGCTCGTTGAGCAGCACCGTGCCTCCGGCGGGAAGGTCATCCGAGCGGCCCGACACGAGCCCGGCGAGATCCGCGAGATCGCTGCGAGTGGCGGACGGCAGGATGGTGATGGTGTCGATCCGGCGGCGCTTCATGGCCTGGAGGATCGAGTCGAACTCGGTGGAGGCGTTGGGCAGGATGCGGCGATCGAGGTAGAGGGCGTCCCCCACCAGGCTCAACACCGCTTCGCGCCCACTGATGGTCAGCGCGGCCGCGGATGCCTCGAGCGCCGTGGTGGCATCGTCGACGGAGGCGCCGCCATCGCCGGCCACGGCGAGTCGCTGACCGACGTGGAAGAGGGCCCGAAGGAAGTCGCGGGCGAGCAGCTCGCTCATGTCGGCATCCCCAGGGCGGTGCGGGCGGCGTCGCGCACCACCTTGGTGGAGCCGACGGCAAACCGCTTCTCGGCGAGCGAGGCCAGCACCCGGCGGGCGGCATCGCTGGAGCGCTCGGCGATGATCTTGACGAGGCGACGGGCATCATCCGGGGTGGCGGACCCCCCGGCGAGGAACTCGCCGACCTGGACGACGACGTCGTCCGACGGCTCGGCCCGGAGCAGCGACACGACGGCATGACGCACCCGTTGGCTGGGGTCCTGCAGGGATCGCACCAGCATCGGCACCGCACCCTCGCCTTCGATGGTGGCAACCGCCCGGATCGACTCGACCCGGACGCGGTCGTCCTCGTGGCCGATCACCGCAAGCAGGGCGGGAAGGGCGCTTTCGCGGCCGGTCTTGCCGACCGCGGTGGCGACGTTGCGGACGATGAACCACCGCGGGTCGCGCAGCCAGGGGGTGAGGAGGCGAACGTCGTTGCGCCCCGCCATCCCGAGGTATTCGACGAGATGACGACGGTTCACCTTGGGTTCGTCGGCCAGCATCCCGGTGACGAGGTACTCCACGAGCGGTTCGCCCCAGCCGGAGAGCAGCGCCGCGGCCCCCGGGGGATCCCCGGCCTTGGCGAGAGCGGCCACGAGCTCATCGAGCAGCGCCGGACGCGACAGCTCGCGGATCGCCTCGTTCACATGCAGGGCGTACTCGCCGGGGAACACCGGGTTCTCCGTCACCGCCTTCATCCAGATGCCGGCGCTGGCGAAGTCACCGCTGCGGATGCCGGAGGTCACCTTCGCCGACCAGGCGCGCAGCAGGCGGCGGAACCGCTCGTGACGCTGCTCGATGCGCAGCAGGTCACGGAACGAGGCCACCGCGGCGCGGAGGTCGTCACTGGGACGGGGAAACTCTGCCCGGATGCGTTCGGCGAGGGCGGCATCGGCGGAACCCGAGCCGGCGGTGTCGAAGACGGCGCGCACCTGCTCGTACTGCACGGCCCGGAACTCCACGAGCCCGATGGCGGCGGCGACCTGGGTGGCCTCGTCGCTCATGGTCACAACGCGATCAGGTTTTCCCGGATGGCGTACAGCACCGCCTCGTTCCGGGAGTGGAGACCGAGCTTGTCCAGGACGTTGCGTACGTGGTTCTTCACGGTGTTCTCACTGATGAATAGCACGTCGCCGATGTCCTTCGATGTCATTCCCCGGGCCACGTGGCGCAGCACCTCGATCTCCCGGCCGGTGAGGGCGGGACGACGCGAGGCGGTGAACTCCTGATGGCGCAGCAACTGGAAGAGCACGTCGAGCAACTTGCCCGCCATGCGTGGCGAGATGGCCGCTCCGCCTGAGGCCACGTCGCGCAGCGAGCGGGCCAGGTCGTCGAACGACCCGTCCTTTACGAGGTAGCCACGGGCCCCCGAACGGATGCAATCGAGGAGGTCCTCCTCGGACTCGCTCGCGGAGAGCATCACCACACGGCTCGCCGGGCTGGCGGCGCGGATCTTCTCCACGACGTCGAGACCGGAGAGCCCGGGCATGAGGATGTCGAGGACGACGAGATCGGGCTGCATCTGCTCGGCGAGGGACACCGCGGTCTCGGCATCAGACGCCTCACCGGCTACCGCAAAGCCCGCTCGAGCGAGCGCGGCGGCGAGGCCGGTGCGGAAGAGGTCTGCATCGTCTACGACCAGAACACTGGTATTCACTGTGGCTGTATCAGCCCGAGGTTTCCTCCGCGTCGCCGGTACAGCACTCCGTACTGATCGGTTTCGGCGTTGAGGAACAGAAAGAAACTGTGTCCAAGCAGTTCCATCTGCAGGGCTGCCTCCTCTGGCGTCATGGGCTTCACCACGAACCGCTTCACTCGATCGATCTGCAGCGCGTGGTCTGTGGTTTCTTCGACGCCAGCGGAGTCCTCATTGAGCCGTTTGTCCCCGGGACGGCGGTGCCGATCGACCAACCGCTCCTTCATCCGACGCAGCCGGTTCTCGTACTTGTCGATGGCGAAATCGAGGGCCGTACGCTCATCGGCCCCTGCCGCCTCGACCCGCACCACGTGACCCCGCACCAGGGAGGTCACCTCGACCCGATACCGCTCGTCCGCCAACCGGGGATTGTGCTCCGCGCGGTACTCCACATCGATGGTCTCCGCACCATCGAAGACTCGGGCCGCATGGCCGATCTTCTCGGTCGTGTGGTCACGCAGGGAGTCGGAGAGGGACATACGGGCCGCATGGACACGGATCTCCACGGGAGCCTCCTTCTGGCCGGACGCGTCGGCGCCACGGCCGGGGCGGGAGCGGACGGTTGGGGGCACAGGTCTCGGACTGCGGAGTGACGATCCACCCGCGACGCCTGCGCTCGCTACCCCGAGCGGGGTCATGGGGAAA